>NZ_JBFTQB010000042.1:0-22895 GCF_056398785.1 Paenibacillus sp. 01T422
AAGTTAGTCCCTCAACACTCATTAATACACCGTTCGGTACATTGCTTCGTTCAGGGAAACGCTCTTTGAGATCACGTCCAACCATCTTCGAGATGATCATATCCGTTGTCAGTTCTGACGATGGCCATGTCCCAATTTTGGTTCCGTCACGCATAATCGTTACTTCATCCGAGATTTCAAGGATTTCTTCCATTTTATGTGAAATATAGATGATCGAGACGCCACGACTTTTCAGGTCGCGAATGATGCGAAATAGCTGTTCAACTTCATTCCCCGTTAATGACGAAGTCGGCTCATCCATAACAATGACTTTCGAATTGAAAGAAACGGCTTTGGCAATTTCAATAGACTGCACTTTCGAAACCGACAAGGTACCAACAAGTGTGTCCGGTTTAATATCCATCTGGAGCTGTTCAAACAACTTTTCTGTATCTCTGCGCATCTTCTTGTGATCCACTAATTTCAAAGGTCCGATACCTTTTTGCGGGAAGCGGCCCAACCAGATGTTCTCCATCACATTGCGATGTGGAACTGGGTGCAGCTCCTGATGAATCATGGAAATGCCATTTGCTAACGCATCCTTGGAATTAACGATGGATAYGGTCTCACCGTTCAACTTGATCTCTCCGCCATCCGGCTTATAGATGCCGAATAAACATTTCATCAACGTCGATTTACCCGCCCCGTTTTCTCCCATCAAAGCATGCACGCTTCCTGGGCGAACCTTCAGGGTAACGTTATCCAGCGCCTTAACGCCGGGGAACTCTTTGGAGATTTGATTCATTTCCAGTAAATACTCATGTAATGTCATGGTAACTCCCCCTACCAGCTCACGATAATCCCCACAAAGTGAAGCCATTGTTCTATGCCTATTTCTCTGTATCTTTGCACGGGTTTCCAAATAAGGAAGGCAAGAGCGGATAACTGCTCTTGCCCGCTTCTATTCGGATTACTTCGCTTCGTTCATGTTCGCTTTTGTAATCTTTTTGTAGGAAATCCAAACATATTTACCGTCAGTTACATCGTAACCTGTTGTTTCTTTGCTTGGTGTTTGACCGTTAGCAAGAGCAGTTGCTACGTTCGTTGTTGCAGCACCTTGGTTTTTCGCATCGTTCAGAACAGTTCCTAGCAATGTGCCATCGCTAAGTGCTTGAAGCGCAGGAGCCGTAGCATCAACGCCTACAACCGGTAAGTATTTGTTGTCTTTGAAGTAACCTTTTGCTTTCAAAGCTTCGATAGCGCCAAGAGCCATATCGTCGTTGTTCGCAAGAACTGCTTCGATTTTGTTTTCACTGGAAGCTAGGAAAGCTGCCATTTTTTCTTGACCTTTTACACGATCCCACATAGCTGTATCTTCTGCTACTTTCTCTACGCCCAGACCAGCATCTGTAATCGCTTGGATCGAGAACTTCGTGCGAAGCTCAGCATCTTGGTGTCCTGGCTCGCCTTTAAGCATAACGTATTGAATTTTGCCGTCTTTGTTTTTGTCCGCTTCTGGGTGAGCTTTGAAGTAGTCAACCAGCAATTGGCCTTCCATTGTTCCGGATTGCTCAGCTTTCGCGCCTACATAGTAAACTTTATCCCATTTCTTCATATCGTCAGCAAGCGGCTCACGGTTCAAGAAGACAACCGGTACGTTAGCTGTTTTTGCTTTATCGATGATAATGCCTGCTGCTGTACGGTCAACCGCGTTGATCGCAAGAGCGTTTACTTTTTTCGTGATGAAAAGGTCAACTTTATCATTTTGTGTTGGTTGTGAGTTTTGGCTATCTACGATATCCACAGTTGCTTTGTCTTTCGCAGCGTCAGCGATTGCCGCGCGAACACCGGACATGAACGTATCGTCAAATTTATAAATAGCTACACCGATAGTTGGTTTTTTGCCGTCTGTTTTAGCTGGAGCTGTTGTTGCCGCTGCACCAGTGCTTGCCGCCGGAGATACTGCAGGTTTTTCTGTTTTAGCGCCACATCCTGCTACGGTTGCGACCAAAGCACTAGCTACTGCAAGGGTAATCAATTTTTTCAAGGTAAGACCCTCCCTAAAAGGTGTTTTTATTTGTTTGTTTACATGTCTAAATATACGACATGTGATCTAGGAAACAAATGCAATATCCTCATATCTTCTATCGAAATTCTCATCACTTTATAAAAGGAAATAGCAATTTCTGATTATCCGACCAGAACATATTGCCCAGATCAATGGCCTTAATCCCTGTATCTACGCGGCCCGGAATCTTCTTCCCATGCGAAGCTTCAACCGCATTCTTGACGCCCAAGTAGCCGATACCGAAGGGATTTTGAATAATCGTGGCTTGGATGACGCCTTCCTGCAGAAGCTCCAACTCTTCCGAGGTACTGTCAAACGTGATGATTTTCACCTTATCCTGCAAATTCAATCTTTGAATCGTGTCGGCAACACCAATAGAGGAAATTTCATTCAAGGCAACAATCCCATCCAAATGCGGATATTTCTCAATGATGCCTTGCGTAAGCTGATCCGCCGTCCCCCGATCTGTCATACTGTATACCTTGGCAATGACCTTCATGGTCGGATATTTCGATATTTCATCCAAAAGCCCTTGCTCCCGAAGCTCTGTATTGCGCTCCCCTTGCTTAAAGCTGACAATGGCGATATTTCCTTTTGTCCCGGCGAGCTTGATTAGTTGCTGGCCAGCCATTTGCCCGGCTTCGTAATTGTTCGCGCCTATGAAGCTTCTCACTTTGCGAGACTCCACTTCAGAATCGATCGCGACAACCGGAATGCCTCGCCCCTCCGCATCATCGACAACCCCTGACAGTTCCTTATAGTCGTTAGCTGCAAGCACGATGGCGTCAGGTCCGCTTTTAACGGATTGCTCCATTAAGGCGATCTGCCCCTTAACATCCCCTTCATCGTCTGGTGCCCTGAAATCCAACGTAACATCAAATTCCTTGGCTGCGACTTCCGCTCCCATTTTAACTGTCTTCCAGTAATCCCCGTTCTGGCTCCTAAGCACGACTTCCAAATGCTTCTTCTTCTCAGTGGGCGTAGTCTCCGTATTGCGCATACAGGAAGACATAGAGACGGCAGCGGCCAAGATGGCGAATATGAGGGGCCCTAGTTTCATTGTTTTATCCATGGCTGCTCCTTCCTATTCCTCTTCCAATATGGCTGGAATCCAGATTTTCACGACAGTTCCTTCTTCAAGCTCGCTTTCCACCTTAACGCCATAGTCCGCGCCAAAATACAGCTGAATCCGCTCATGCACATTTCGCAGACCAACTCCTGAACCCTTATCGCTTTTCACCGAACCAATCAGAATGTTTTTGAGTGTTTCTTCCGACATTCCCACACCGTTGTCTTTGACTTGAAGCAGTATGCTATCGTCCATTTTTCTAGCGGATATGTGAATATGACCTTCGTCCACCATATACTCGATACCATGATAGAGCGAATTTTCTACAAATGGCTGCAAAATTAACTTTAGCGTTTTGTATGGCAGCACTTCTTCATCCACTTCAATGTCATAATCGAACTTGTCTTTATACCTCATCTTTTGGATGATCAAATAGTTCCGGATATGCTCGATCTCATCCGCAATCGTAATAATGTTCTTCCCTTTGCTGAGCGAAATCCGAAAAAACTTCGACAAGGAGGTAATCGTCGTGACAACCTCGTCGTTTTTCCCGTTCCCAACCATCCGAACCACGGAATTGAGCGTATTGTACAAAAAATGTGGATTAATCTGCGACTGCAGCACCTCAAGCTCGTTTTTCCTCTTGGTCTCCTGCTCATGAATATTTTGATCCATGAGCTCGCGCACCCTGGAAACCATGAGATTGAACCTTCGTGAAAGCTGCTCCACTTCATCTGCGCCGCGAACATGTATGTACGTGTCAAAATGCCCCTTTTCAACCATTTCCATCGACTTCTTAAGCCGTTTGATCGGCTTGGAAATACGCGCTGACATGAAGGAAGAGATGAGCAGAATAAAGATAAGGACAATAACAAGCAGCCAGATCATAAACGTGCTGATTTCCTTGCGGGTCGTAATCATTTCATCCATATACGAGACCCCGATAATTTTCCAACCGATATTATTAACGGTCCTAACGACATTAAGCCGGGACTCGCCCTCGCTGACATCCATATACTTGCCGTAGGAGAATTTGAGCGCCTGCTCTACATTTTCATACTTTAAGCCAATATAAATAAGCTGCTGCTGAGGATGGTACACAATGTTGCCAGCGGAATCGTCGATGATGTAAACGTAGCCTTTTTTGCCTAAGGAAACCGTACGGAACACGTCATCCAGCGTTTTAAAATTGACATCCACCAGAAGCACTGCGTCTTCCCACTTCCCGCCATGTTCAATGGAAACCCCTTTGCTCATCGAAACAACCCACCGATACGGATCTTTGAATAGGTTCTGAATATGCGGCAAAGAGAATGACAGATGGTTCGGATTATCCAAGGCGGACTTAAACCAGGACTGCTCAAGCAGCCTTGTATTCTTGCGCATGCCAGCATTTTGGATGCCCGTAATCAGCTCGCCATCCGCAGCAAATAAATTAATAGAAACAATATCCTCGCGCGTGCTTGCGATCGTTTCCAATTGTTCGGTCAATTTGTCGGAGGGGATGCCGCGGCTTTTGGCAATTTTGGCATCGACCACCTCGAACGTATCCGCCATGCCTTTTATATAATTTTCCAAGTTAAACTGGACCTGCTCGACAATCTGCTGCGTATTCAAAAAAGCACTTGCTTCCGCCGTCTTCGAAAACTTATTATAAAGCACCAACGAAATGATCAGCATAACGGTCACGGTGATGATAATAAAGGACATCGTAATCGCAAACTGGATACTTTTCACTCGAATCGTATCGAGCAGCACCCCATACAAAGCCTTGAATAAAGCTCGTATTTTTCGTATCAAAACTAACCCCCCGCTCATTGACCCCTACTGCCCTTTGGTAATGTTGTTGCGATATTCTTTTGGGGAAACGCCGACATTTTTACGGAACGAAAAGCTGAAATAGTTCGCATCRGCATAGCCAACCTTCTCAGCAATCTCCAGTGCCTTCATATCGGTGGAACGCAGCATCTCCTTCGCCGCCTCCATGCGGATATGGTTCAAATAGTTGACGAAGGTCATTTTGGTCTCTTTTTTGAAAATACTGCTGAAATACCCCGCGCTAATATGCAAATGGCCGCACACTTTATTAATCGTAATATCACCTTCGTGATAATGATTTTTGGTATACTCCTTGGCCATCTCGACCAGGTTCTTGTAGGTATATTGGCGATCCGTTGCGATGTGGTTCATCATAGAGGCGCATAGCTCGGCAAGCCAGTGCTTGGCTTCTTCTAACGACGTGAACTTATTGATCTCTGTAAAAGGAATGAAATTGTCGCCGAATACCTCGTCCACATTCAAATTCGAGTCCTTCGCCGCCTTCAGGATGCAAGTCAGTATTTCAAGCAAATAGATTTGATAGTCCTTAACGGAAACAGCTCCTTCAATCCCCTGAAAAAGCTCGTCCATCGTCTCCCGGATCTCCTGACTGGTCCCAACCTTGATACAACGCGTCAAAGCGTGCTCTTTCACATCGTCAAAGCGAACCTTCTCCACGCTGCGCATCTCCACATCATCAATGGAAATGATCCGGTTATTGCCGAGAATAAGTCGATAATCCAGTGCCAGCACGGCATCTTCATAGGAATAACTGATTTTGGTCACATCCTTCATGACCGTTCCAATGCCTACCGTTAGGGTGAACTTCAAATATTTCTCCACATTCTGCCGAACTTCTTCCAGCACCTTCATGGTCTCTTGCAGCGCAGTTTCCCTGTTCTCACTCTCCCTCACGGATAACACAACCACTTGATCGTTATGCATGAAAACAAGGCCAAGCCGGTGTTTATCAACAATCTCTTCCGTGATATTTAATAGGGCGAAGTATTTCAGCGCCTGATCGGGCGAATATTTCAAGGAAACGGATTTGGACAGCTCTTCCCGATTCTCCAGCTCTTCTTCAGGAATAAGCACTCCATCTATACTCATGACAGCAGCGACAAAGCTTCTGCCACTCATTTCAATTCCGTAATTAGCTGCCTTCTCGTACACTTCCTCACGCGGAAGCTTCCGGTTCATGAGCGTCGCTAGAAAATTCTCTTTCAGCACCGGCATGCTCTTCCGGTAATGCTCCATGAGCAGTTGCACATTTTCCCGGTGTGCCACTTCCTCTTGAATCTGCCCTTTCACCTTCAGTAAAGCATTGATAAGCTCCTGCGCGGAAAAAGGCTTCAACACATACTCGTCGATGTGCAGCTTAATCGCCCTTTGGGCATATTCAAACTCATCATGCCCCGTGAGAATGATCAACTTAATGGTCGGAAACCGCTCCCGAATCGCTTCGGCCAGCTGCAGTCCATTCATGAATGGCATCTGAATATCGGTTACGACGACGTCGGGCTGTAATCGCTCTACCATTTCCAGCGCTTCTCTGCCGTTCTCTGCTTTCTCGATGACCTCGAAGCCAATGGCTTCCCAGTCTACTTCGCGAACGACCCCTTCACGGACATCCTCTTCATCATCCACCAAAATTAACTTGTACATTTTTGTCCCCCTAAACATTTACATATAAAGTGCTTATCTGGCAGTAATTAGTAATTAGGCTATTTAACCATATTGTACTAACTGCCTATCGAATACACAACAGGATTAGCAAGTGATAAGGAAGTAATGGTAAAAATCACCTTGTGTCTGTTAAACTTAAGTAGACAGCCCTTATGTCCCGATTTACATATTGTTCACCACATTAATGATTTGGGAGGAACAGCCGTTGGACTTCGCACGAATAGGACAAATCGCTACGCTCATCAAGGAAAATGTAGGTAGAGTTATTGTAGGAAAAGACGAGACGGTCGAGCTGATGGTCATCGCCCTCATCGCTTCCGGGCATGTGCTGCTCGAGGATGTGCCAGGTACCGGAAAGACGCAGCTAGCCAAGGCATTGGCCCGCTCTCTGGACGGCACGATGAAGCGTATTCAGTTCACGCCGGATCTCCTGCCTTCGGATGTTAGCGGCATTAACTTTTACAATCAGAAACTCGGCGAGTTCGAATTCCGCCCAGGACCGTTATTCGCTCACATCGTGCTCGCTGATGAAATTAACCGCGCGACACCGCGTACCCAATCCGCCTTGCTGGAAAGCATGGAGGAGCGCCAAGTGAGCATCGACGGGGAAACGCGTATGCTCGAAGCACCTTTCCTCGTCATCGCCACGCAGAACCCTGTCGAGAATCAGGGGACGTTCCCGCTGCCGGAAGCGCAGCTCGACCGCTTCCTGATGAAGCTCTCACTTGGCTATCCGTCCGCGGCGGAGCAGATACAGATTTTAAAGCGCTACCAGCAGCAGGACCCGCTTGATCAGCTGCTGCCTGTTGTAGGGCGCGCTGAGCTGCTTGAAGCGCAGCGCTTGTACGTGCAGGTGCGCTTCAGCGACGAGCTGCTGCAGTATCTCGTGCAGCTCGCGGAAGCTACGCGCACGCATGCGGATGCCGCGCTTGGCGTCTCGCCGCGCGGCGTGCGCGCCTTGATGAAGGCGGCGCAGGTGTACGCGGCGCTGCGAGGCCGCGACTACGTGCTGCCGGACGACATCAAGGCGCTGGCTGCTCCCGTCTGGGCGCACCGCATTCTGCTGCGGACACGGTCGCGCCAGCAGGATCAGCAGGTGCAGACGCTGCTCGCTGGCATTCTTGCGGCGACGCCCGTCCCGACGGAAGTTAAGCTGAGGTAGCGGATGGGCATCTCCTGGATCCTAATCATCGCCGGCCTTGTGTACCTTCTCCAGCATATCCTATTCAACCGCTGGGGATTTCGCGGTCTTACGATTAAACGATCATTCAATACTGCACACTGCCATGCAGGGGATCGCATCGAAATGATCGAAACGATTCAGAACCGCAAGCTCGCTCCGGTTCCTTGGCTGCGCCTGGAATCCACGATTCATGCCGGGCTTCATTTTGCCAAACAAAGCAACCTTGCTGTGAGCAGCGGCGCGATGTTCCAGAATCATCGCAGTCTTTTCAGCCTAATGCCGTATACCCGAATCGTCAGGCGCCACCAGGTATACTGCGCGCAGCGAGGCTGGTATAAGCTTGAAACCGTATCCGCTTCCATCGGAGATCTTGTCGGCATGCATGCTGCTACCAAGAGTCAACGTACAGATTTGGAGCTCCTAGTGTACCCCCACTTGGTGAGTCGGGATGACATCCCGCTTCTATCCAGCCGCTGGCAAGGAGATGTTACGGTGAAGCGATGGATTATGCCTGATCCGTTCCTGGTCTCCGGTGTGCGCGAGTATCGCTACGGCGATACGATGAACAGCATTCACTGGAAAGCCACTGCTCGCAGCCAGAGACTGCAGGTCTACAATCGGGAATTCACAGCGGACCCGAGGCTGCTCATCATCGTCAATACCCAAATAACTGCAACCATGTGGGATGCTGTTAGCGATCCGGAGCTTGTTGAGAAAGGCTTATCCTACGCCGCCACGTTGGCTGAGTATGCCATTAGCCAAGGGATTCCTGTTGGCTTCGGCTATAACGGTTCGCTCGCCCTACAACCTGGTATCCCTGTGCATATCTCTCCGGCTGGCGGTCACCCGCATCTGGAGTATCTGTTCGAAACGATGGCGAAGCTGGCCATCTCCTACACCCGCTCCTGCAGTGACTTTCTGGATGAAAGTACCTTGCAGGAGGGGAGCGCCCTGGATATTATTCTGCTGACTGCTTTTGTTTCCGATGCGATTGAAGATAGCATTGATCGACTTGAAGCGCAGGGGCATACCGTCTTTATCGTTCCCTTGCAGCATGGGCTGYTAACCCTTCAAGAAAAGGAGGCGAGTCCAACCGATGTCAACGCCGCTTCAGGTGCAAGCGATACGTATCTTCAAGTCTTCGGGTATTCTCTCCTGTACGCAGCTGCTGAACTCATCTTATTCTCGCCTCTTGTCGTGACTACGCACATCTATTTGTCAGAGACATCTCTCTGGCAGCTGATCTTGCAGTTCATGCTTGTTTTCGTGGCAGGCAGCTTATTGGGGCGCATTACTTGGCTGTCTCGGACGCTTTACGAGCTTCTGGGATGTGCACTAGTCGGCTTTACAGCAGCCTACCTGTTGCAAGGGAACAACTGGCACAGCTGGACTTGTGCGGCTATCGGCATGCTGCTCGCCTATCGCGGTATTCGCTGCACGAAAGACGGCTGGCATGCCATCTTTCCCGGAGCCGCATTTGCAGTCGCAGGCTCCGTGTATTTCATCGGTGTTCCGATTATGGGACATCAAGCTTCTTATCAGCCTTACATGGGCTGGTTGAATGGCTTAGGGTTCCTCTCGCTGATCATCTTTTTCTTTGCTATGCAGCGAACGAGTCTGCTAACGGCGACACTCGCCAGTGATGAGCGAGCCGCTTCTTCCTCCCTGTCAGAGACCGTGAAGCGCTCAACCCGGATTTGGTTAACGGTCTTAATTGCCCTTATCTTCGTCGCTAGCTACTTCCAGCAGCTTCGACAAGGCATCGTTGCCGGTTTACGTGCTGCAATCGTGTGGCTGCTGAGTCTCATGCAATCCGATCCGCCGCCAGAAGCGCCGCCTGAGCCTAGCCCGTCCGCACCGCCGCCGCTCCTGCCACCGGCTGAAGCCAGAGAACCGAGCTGGCTGGACGTCTTGTTTCACTACATTCAGGTGGTCTTCGGATATCTGATCGTTATCGCGCTTATAGTCCTTGCCGTCTATCTGATTGTAACCAAGCTCCTCCCAGTGGTGAATGCCTTCTTGAGACGCTTAATGAACCGTTCTCTCAGCAGCAAGCAAGATGCGGAATCCGAAGGCTTCATCGATGAAAAAGAGGCGCTTGTCGATTGGAAAGGGCTGCCTCGCCTGTGGTGGCAGCAAGTGAGGAAAGGAAGGAGCAAGGAGAGAAGCCACGCGAGGAAATGGTCGCTTTTACCGAACAATCGGGAGCGCATTCGCTTCCTTTATCGGATCTTGATCGAGCGCGCCGCTCAGACCGGGTATACCTATAAGGAAGCCTTGACCCCTAATGAGACAGAAAAAGACCTAAGCTTAGGACAGCAGCTGCCACTCGAGACCGTTCATGCGATTACCTCGGCTTATAATCAAGTTCGGTACGGTGAAACGGACGTCTCCGACGCTCAGCTGGAGCAAGTGCTGCAATCAGTCGAGCCTAGTCTTCGCAATCACTTAAAATAGCCAAATCCTCCTATTTTGTAAACCAAAAAGAGGCTGTGCAGCATTCAACTGCATGGCCTCTTTTACTTTTTTATGAAAAATCGTCACATTCCGTCTCTCCGCCGCATATGCATAATTGTTTGAATACAATTGATGAGGTGGTTTTGAGATGTTAGCATTAAAAACGAGCTGTGAAAGAGAAGAAGTATTTCAAACTTTGTGTGACATGGGCTTGGATCAAATCGCAAGATGGATCATGGTATTGCCTGAAGACCGGTGGGAAGGTATGTTTCTCTCAACATGGCCAACGCTTGCGAAAAAATGCGGCTACAACAGGTAAGCTGCTTTTACATAAACATACGAAACGATCAACATGGCCTACGCTCTGTGCACTTTTTGCATGGGGCGTTTTTTTATCTATTTATTCGCTGACCATCTATGTAATTTAGGAATATTTCGTGTGAAAAGTCCTGTTAGAAAACGAGGGAAACCAAACTCCACCATCTTCATCTTCACGATCTCCTTCATCTRTTCAACCGTCAAATCAGGCTGCCTGAACTCGCCATTTTGATAGCAATGACTGCAATAAACCTTGCTCTTCGCTCCCGATTTCTCCGTACCTCCACCTTGCTCATCACGTGCTAGTGGCATACCGCAGCTTTGGCAATTTTTATAAGCATCCATTTGACGTACCCCCATATTAGCTTCTTGCTTCTATCATACCAATGAAGCTTCCAAAAGCAATGCATAATTTGACACATTCTGTACTAAAATGACATATTCAAGCGCTTTCATAGCAGGATTATTGCGGTATGTGCGCGAATAATATGGAAATCGCATTTTATGAAGGAGGGACAGGTTGTGAAGCCCGTCACAGTGAAAGATTTAGTCGAGCGCTTCTCGCTCGAAGTGCTTGCCGGACACTCGGAACTGCACCGTCCGATTACCAAAACGAAGGCGCATCGTCCTGGCCTTGAGTTTGTCGGTTATTTCGAATATTTCCCACAAGAACACGTGCAGCTCCTAGGTCGTAAAGAAATCACTTACCTGCACAAGCTCACCGAACATGAAAGAAATCTGCATATCGGTAATATTGTCAAATATCATCCGCCTTGTTTCGTCGTAACGAGAAACCAGGAAGGTTTGAAATATTTAACGAAATATTGCGAAGAAGAACGTATTCCGCTTCTCCGTACAGCTGCAGCAACAAGTAAATTTCAGGATCTCGTTGATTTATATCTTAGCAAATCCTTGGCGCAAGAGATTGCCATTCACGGCGTCTGCGTCAACGTATCTGGAATCGGCATTTTGTTGCGTGGCAAATCCGGTGTTGGCAAAAGCGAAACCGCCCACACCTTGATCCGCCGAGGGCACCGCCTCGTTGCCGATGATATCGTTGTGCTGAAAAAAATCAGCCCGGAGACCCTGCTGGGCACGCACAACGGAAAAACGAAGGAATTCCTTGCGCTGCGCAGCATCGGGCTCATTAACGTGTCGCGTCTCTATGGCCGCAAGGCGTTCCAAGATGAAACACGGATCGTGCTCGACATCGAGCTGACCAAGTGGCAGGAACATGCGCTCAACAACGATTTGGAGCTTGAGCCCGCTTTTACGGAATATATGGATATCCGAATTCCGCATATCGAAATCCAACTGCAGCCAGGCCGGGACGTTGCCGGATTAATTGAAGCTGCGGCTAACAGCTGGTATTTGCGCCAGCAGGGCTACAGTGCAGCTGAAGAATTCATGCAGCGCTTGCAAAGCGACTAAAAGCCCGAGACCGTCCCAAAACACCTCCCTATGCCGAAAGGTGTTAGTGGAGGTGTTTTTCTCATGCGCAAGAGATTACCATTTATTATTATTTCTATCACGCTGGTGGCTTTGTTGGTTTGCGGGTGGACAGCCTATGCATCAACTTCACCTAACTCAGCCATTTCTACTTCAGTCAACGGCACATTCAAATCTGCTAGCTCGGAAGCCGTTACTGTCACTACGAACACTGGGGATCAAACGGTACCCTTAGCGAAATCAGTGTGGGTTTTCAAAAATGATCAAAAAGCACAGCTTGCCGACTTACATGCGGGAGATCAAACGGAATTGATTCTCAATAGCAAGCAGCAGGCTGCCTATGTCAAAGCATCGTCTTCTGTTACCAATGAGCCAACGCCGTCCCCGGCTGCTTCTGCTGCTCCGGTTGTGCCGACACAGAGCCCGGCTGCAACGGTTGTGCCGACGCCGACGTCGACACCGATGCTGGCTTCTCCAACCCCGGAGTCCAGTCCGAAGCCGTCCTCACCGGATCAAGGCATTTATCCAGACCTGCAAGGTATCGATCTTAATGTCGACGGAAAACATTTCAAGCTGCACATCGGGCAATCCAAGGATGCTAAAGGAACGACTTATGATCTAAGCGTTAAGCCTGAAGATTCCGGTATGATTCACCTCAAAGGGGAGGAAGCTGCCCAGTGGATCCAGAAGCTGCTTGCTTCGATCGACCTCAAATCATCCGATGCTGAGCAGAAAATCGCGGGGCTGCTTGCCCAGCACTACAACTTGGACGCCAATAAATTGAATGTCCATATGAAAACCAAATGGGAACAGCAACAGCAAGCACAGGTTCAAAAGAAACCTGGCGACGATCAGGATGACCAGCGTAGAAATGAGCCTAATAGCGGGCCGAAAGCTAAAGACGATCACAAAGATGAGCGTAAAAATGATACAAAACCTCGTGGCAACAGCCATCACGACGACTAATAAGAAAGCCGCCAGTCTCCCATGAGCTGGCGGCTTTTCGTTATGTAGCTTCTTATCCCTTAGCTAAAGCGTTCGAGCGGGGGACATTGGCTACGCCAAGTCCATTCAATATTTAACGTGAAATCTTTCCGTTAATTTGAGAACTGATTGTGGTGCTGTGCCTCGAATCGAATAGATGTGAAAACTACCCCTAAACTTCGCGGCTCAGTGGCAGGGGATGAAATAGTGGTAGCTACTCCATCTAAATCGCGAGTTACTGAGCGAAATCTGCTAAATCTGGTAGATATAGCGGCAGAAAATGCAGTTACTTCCCCAAAAGTGGATCAATCACGGAAAATAGAGGGAGGAATCGGCGTTACCACAGGCAGCAACTCAAAGCCGCATTAATCCCTCTCTTTTTCACCGTGCTCGTGAGGTTACCTATCCTCTTTATTGGGTCCTTTATCTTTTCCTTTGCCCGCTCCCTTGTCCGGTCCCTTACCAGGTCCCTTATCTTGTCCTTTGTCTTGTCCTTTGCCCGGTCCTTTATCCGGACCTCTATCTGGCCCCTTCTCCGGTTTCCCCGTCGAGATCGAAGATGCTGCCCCCGCCCCCACGATGGGCATATCAAACTGAACAACAGGTGCTTGAGCCAGCGCCCGAGTCATAATTTCACGGAATAAAACAGCCGGCACAGCTCCACCAGAAGTCGTTAAATAATGCGTCTTGTCCGTACGGTCATAACCGACCCAAATAGCAGCCGTCAGCTCTGGTGTATACCCCACGAACCAGGCATCCTTAGCGCTGCCACTGCTAATTCCCTCGAACTCCTTGGTCTGCGGCAGCTGAGTGGTACCCGATTTCCCCGCAACGGRGCGGTTCATAGCAGCATTCTTCCCCGTCCCCTCCTTCACAGCAACCTGGAGCATCGATGTCATCGCATAGGCCGTTTCAGGTTTCATTACCTGAACGCTCTTTTGAGCAGCAGCTTGTACGAGCAAATGGCCTGTACTAGTTTCTATTTTCGTGATGGTGTGTGCTTCGTGATAATCGCCTTTTGCGGCAAACGCACTGAAGCCCTGTGCCATTTGGAGCGGTGAGACCCCCTCGGAGAGCCCCCCCAGCGCGATGCCGAGCTGACGGTCTTGAGCAGGCAATGTGATGCCCAGCGATTTGGCAAATTGAAGTCCGCGATCAATGCCGACCTCATGAAGCAGCCATACGGCTGGCACGTTCCAGGAAGAAACGATCGCCTCCTGCATCGTCACCTGCCCTCGCGATTGATGATCCCAGTCTTGAGGCTGATACCCCTCAATGTTTAATGGCCCATCGTACAACGTAGAAAATGGCTGATAACCTTGCTCCAGCGCAGGACCATACACGGCAATCGGCTTAAAAGACGAGCCCGGCTGCCGCTTCAGCTGTGTAGCATGACTGAAACCGCGAAAGACGCCTTCTCCCCGTCCCCCTGCCAGTGCACGGATACCGCCAGTCTGTTGATCCACGATGACGGCTCCGCTCTGAATAAGCTGATCCGGCTTGCTTTCGGGAAAGAGGCTGTCATCGTTATACACTTCGGTTACCGCGTTTTGCACGGCAGGTTCCAGTTCAGTAGTAATGCGTAAACCTCCCGTTAGCAGTTGCTCTTCTGTGAAGCCGTACACGCGAACTGCTTCATTAATGACCGCATCGACATATGCCGGATATTTGCCTTTCAGATCATTGCTTTTATCCGACTTCACGACACCAATCGCTGCCGACTTGGCGCTCTCGTACGCCTGCGGTGTGATCTTTCCTTCATCGCGCATTAATACAAGCACAGTGTTCCTGCGTTCCAGTGCGTGCGCTTCGTCCTGAAAGGGCGAGTACCGGCTCGGCGCCTTAGGCAGAGCGGCAAGCACTGCTGCTTCCGGCAGGGTTAAGTCTTGCACATTTTTATTAAAATAGGTCCTAGCCGCCCCTTGCACCCCCCAACTGCCTTCCCCAAAATAAATGCTGTTCAAATACATCTCCAGAATCTCATCTTTGCTATACGTCGTATCGATTTTGATCGCGTACGCTGCCTCCCTTAATTTTCTCCCCAGTGTTTTATCCGCATTGAGAAAAAGGTTCCGTGCCAGCTGCTGAGTAATCGTACTCGCACCTTCCGAATAGCTGCCTCGCACCACATCACGGGCTACCGCGCGAAAAATAGACTGAAGATCGATGCCCGTATGCTCATAAAATCTCCGATCCTCTACGGCCACAACGGCATCCGTCAGCACCTTGGGCATCTGCGATATCGGTACAGGGTCAATCTTCGAAGCGGACAGCTGTGCTGCCGCTTTGCCATTCTTATCAAGCACCAGTGTTGCCTCGGGCAGCGGCTGATTTAGTTTCGAAACATCGAGCCCGCGAATGTAAGTATAACAAGCTGCGAAGACTGCTATGCCACCAGCCATCAACGTGGCTAGGCTTATTAGCCAGAACTTTTTGCTTGTCCACAATCGTTTAATCATCTTGCCTTCCCCCTTATGTTCGCTATAGGTATTCGTCCTCATTCTAAAATTAGCGACGCATAAGTGAGTCCAATTCATGTCAATTTGCTAGCTCGGAGTTTCTACTTACTCAACCTGCACCATTCCAACGCGCTATTCACCATTCAGCCACCTTCCACCTCATCTGCCAATAACATTGCAAAAAGTGCAGTGAATTCCTCTAAGGCTTATCCTCTAAGGCTCAATTTAGTTGTTAGGGGAACTGGAGTCCTCTATTCGAAGGAAAACGAGCTGTTTCCTCACGTAGGGGGAACTACAGGGTCTAATTCGGCCACGATGGCGCGTTTTTCGGTAGAATAGGCCAAATAACGGACCACAGCTCCTCTCCCTGGCGAAAATGTTCCTCTTCAGAGAAATAGCGAACTCTAGTTCCCCCACCGCCCAAAAAAATAAAAACGCGCCTTCCCCCTACGGAGAAAACGCGTTTATTTACTCATGCGATCGAGGTTGGCGCTCCAAAAACAGAGGTATACCCGCTAATCCCGCTCAGGATCCGCTCGGCCTCTTCATCCTTCATGGCACCGTAACGTTCGACGGCGTCAACGATTTTCGGGAACAAGTGAACGTCCCCTGCGCTAGCGAACCCGCAAATGCCAGGGAACGATAGTACAAAATGCACACAAGCATCAATCACCTGCTGCTGATCGAATGGCTCGTACCACGTCGCGTAAGGACGCTCCTGCCCTTCTGCCCATGGCGCTTTCGCGATGGCTTTAATGACTCGCACAGCCACCTGCTGCTTGCCTGCCTCTGCCATCAAAGCATCGAAAGCCTCGCGATACTCCGGCAAACTGTACATGTAATAGTTCAGCGGCAGCAGCACCGTAGCGAAGGGGAATCTATGTAACGCTTCCAAATGAACTTTAGGCGCATCGTGCCCATGTCCCGTAATGCCAATTTCCTTAACAATGCCTTCGGCCTTCGCTTCCAAAGCCGCTTCCAAAGCACCGCCTTTTTCTGTGCAGCGATCCAGTTCTTCCATCGAACCCACGGCATGCAGCTGAAGCAAATCAACGGAATCCACTTTCATACGCTCCAAAGAACGATAAATCTCTTCCTTTGCTTCCTTTTTCGATCTTTGTCCTGTTTTGGTAGCTAAGAAAATATCTCCGCGCACTTGGCTAATTGTAGGCCCCATGCGCACCTCAGCATCTCCGTAACTGGCCGCAGTATCGAAATGATTCACCCCATGCTGCAGGGCATAAGCAATTGATGCGTCCGCTTCCTCCTGCTTCACATTGCCTAGACTTGCGGCTCCAAACATAATGACTGAGCTTTCGTAATTCAAACGACCTATGGTTCGTTTCAACATGGATGAAGTGCCCCTTCCTTAGTGTTCTTGCTCCCTATAACCATATCATTTCCAGAACCTAGAATACAATCTCCTTCCTCCTGTAAGCAAAAAAGCTCTCGGATGCGAGCATCCAAGAGCTTCAATCAGCAATTCCAATTAATATGTTGCTCCTTGTAGAAACTTCACTCTCTCCCCCATTGGAGGAATTTCGTTCCCGTCCACGATAACTTCTATAACAACTGGCTCTCCATAGGATAGCCACTCAGTCACATGTTCACTTTGCAATTGATCTAGCGATGTAATCTCAGCATGACGCAGTCCAAGGGATCTAGCAATGCCTGCGATACTTACGCGCTCTTGCGAGAAATCATCGAGGCATCTTTTGTATTGCAGCATGTGTCCATGATAGACCATCCCCAACCGGGCATTATTGATGACCACAAAAAGAATTGGCAGCTGATACTCCTTAGCCGTCAGCACTTCTAGACCATGCATGAAGAAGCAGCCGTCGCCAGTTATACAAATCGTTGGCCTGCTCGGCTCTGCTAGCTGAGCGCCGATGACGCCGCCTAGTCCGGAGCCCATGCCGCCGAAATTGATGTCGATATCGAACTCTTGACCGCTTTCGATCAACACATTTTGAATCGAGTAGGTCATGAATTCACCGATATCCAGGAAGAAGCGTGCATTCTTCGGTGCTGCAGCGCTTAGTCCGCGGATAGCAGACCGCGTATTCCACTTCTCCTCGTCAGGCTCGGTTGCCGCTGCAGCCTCTGCCAAACCAGCAAATGCATCGCTGACAGCTGCTTCATCCTTCTGCCCATCTACCGCCAGCTGCTCAAGCAGCTCCGCGATAACCAGCTTGATTTCCCCATGCACCGGGTAATGGGTCTCATACACTTTCCCCAGCTCATTAGCGTCATAATCGATGTGGATCAGCTCACGGCCTGCAACCAAACGCGGCTCCCAATTGCTTGTCGCCAGCTCACCAAGGCTTGACCCAATGATAAGCAGAACTTCGTGCTTACCGTTATTCAAGTACTCGCTTGCCTTCCAGTTAGCTGAAAGGCCATATCCCCCTAGGGACAGCGGGTGATCTTCAGGGAACGCTCCCTTGCCGCGAGGTGTGGTCGCAACACCCCAACCGAGTGTCTCAGCAAATTGCACGATGCTGTCCGAAGCTGCCTTTGCGCCATTTCCGAGCAAAATGGCCCCACGTGAGCCTGCTGCCTTCATTCGCTGTGCAGCCGCCTGGGCAGCCGCCAAATCTATAACGGGTTGCTGCAAAGCAGGCAGCACGGGAAGCTCCCTTTCTCCGATATCCTTCATTTGAACGTCAATCGGAATCGCTAGATGAACAGGACCCGGCACACCGCTAATCGCAGTGTGATAAGCTTCTGCCAGAATCTCCGGCAACTCATTCGGATCCAGCACTGTACGGCTCATCTTCGTGATCGAAGCAAAGATCGGCTCTGCATACAACTCCTGCGCGCCGCCTTTGCCTAGTTTGGTCGATGGAACAGATCCTGTTATGAAAATAACGGGCAGTTTCTGTTTCCAAGCATTCRCAGCCGGCGTGACCAGATTCGTCGCTCCTGGCCCGCTGGAGGCTACACAGAGCGAAGGATTACCGGTAATTCTCGTGTAAGAACCTGCCATATAACCGGAGCTGTTCTCATGCTTGGCGACAATCGGCTTAAGTTCTGGGATGTCCAGAAGCGCGTCATAAATAGCATTGATCGAACCCGCCGGAATACCGAATACATACTTCACTCCTTGCTGCACAAGAAATCTCAATCCTACTTCAATCGCCCGCATCTTCGTTACTCCTTTCCGATAGGTAATGTAAATTTAAATGCCGAACCTTGACCTTCAGAACTTTCGAACCAAATGCGGCCACCGTGCAGCTCTATCAGCTGCTTTGAAATCGCAAGACCAAGGCCTGTCCCATTGATTTGATTATTCGCCTGATAGAACTTGGTAAAGATATTTTTCTGCTTCTCAAAAGGAATTCCGATCCCGTTATCTTGTACCTCAACTGTCAGCAAGCTATCCTCAAATTTCGTTTTTATCGTAATTACACCCAATGGAGGGGTAAATTTAATCGCATTCGAAAGTAAATTAAGCAGAATCTGTAGAATACGTTGTTTATCCACTCGGACGACGGTATCTTTATCCACTTCAGTCTCAACGACTAAGATCAATTTCTTTTTGTTAATGAGCGACTGTACAATATGGACGGATTCTTTAACAATTTCATTGAAATCTGCTTCGGTGTAAAGCAACTCAAATTTACCGTTTTCCATTTTGGCAAAATCGAGCAGTTCATTCACTTGATCCAGCAATCGGTCGATTGACTTAGCCGCAATATCCAGTAAATCCTTCTGGGAATCATTGAGATCACCGAGAATGCCTTTCCCCAGAATATCAACAGATCCTTTGACCGCTGTAATCGGTGTACGCAGCTCATGTGACAGTGTCGCTATGAAATCACTTTTGAGTTCGTTCAAATGTTCCAATTCCCGCACTAGACCCTCTAACTTGAAGTTAGCTTGCTGCAATTCTATGGATCGCTCGTGCACGGAATGGTCTAGTGTTTCGGTGTGCTGCGCATTGGATAATGCCGTTGCTGTCGCATCCGAAATGGATTGGCAGAATTCCAGAATGCTGGCTTCATACTTCCGCTGCTTACCGATGGACGGGATCGCAACAACGCCGTACACGGAGCCTTTGGCTACTAGCGGGAAAACCATGATACTTTTGATATCAAAGGAAACGAACGCTTTATGATTAGGCCGTGGATCTGCATAAACGTCTTCGATGGCTGCTGCCTTTTTCTCCGTGATGACTTCATACAACAGCCGATCGTTTTCAATCGTTAATTTGACCTCACGATGCTTTACCTTCCACTCATCCATCGTCACATTCTCTGAGGACAACTGATAAGGCTCAATCGTATGCTCTTTTTCATTATATAAATGAATCCCGATATCTTTCGATCCGCTTGCTTTGCGCATATAGTAGAAAAACGTGTTAAGTACATCCTTAACGGATAGCGATTCTGACAATGCTTTCGTCGCATCGAGAAGCAGCTGCTGCTTCTCCATTAGCAGATGGCGCTGCTCGAACATCCGAATATTGCGAATGGCCACACTTGCCATGTTTACGAAAGCTTCTGTGACTTCCATCTGCTCTGGTGTAATATTCATTGGTTTGCCGAAATCATGAACGAAAACTAAACCAAATACCTCATTATCGACGATAACAGGAATACCGAGGATGGATTTAATTTTCAGTAATTGTCTTTTGGACTGATCCAAACGCAGGTCTATACTCGTATCAGAGATGTAGTCGCTCGCTTGATTTCGTAAAATATCCCTTACAAACTCATCCTCTTTGGGATCAATTAACAATTCCGTAATATCAACGGGTAATTTATTGCCTTTATCTCCTTTGAACGTACCGTCGGGCTGTTTCAGGAAAAAACCAACCAGATCTGCTTGTGTAATCTCTCCAGCGATCGCATCTACGAACACCTGCAAAATTTCTGACAGCTCAAACTGTGAATTTATAACTTTTGTCATCTGAAACAATTTTTGAAAACTCATAAGCTCCATGACCATGCTTTCCTCATTCTCCTTTGTCTAGCGAATCTTTATTTGATGTCTTCCACTGTTTTTGGCTCCGAGTAGTGCAGCATCTGCTTGTGAAATAATTTGCTCAAAACAGGTAGGATCGAAATTATTGGTTAGTCCAATACTTACGGAAAATTCTTGCATTTTATTAGGTGCCAGACTGACCTTTAGACTATCTACTTCCTTAATGATGCTGTTCGCTATCTCAACACAGTTCGCTTCATTATGGAGCAGAACCAAATATTCATCTCCGCCATATCGAAACGCTAAATCATGATCGCTTGAAACCTTGGACTGTATGATTGCAGCAACTTCCCGCAATACTTGATCGCCAACCAAATGGCCGTAATTATCATTGATATCCTTAAAATAGTCCATATCCACCATCATAGCAGCCTGAAATTTCTTAGTTCCCTCACTGATCATGCGGATCGTAATATCTAGATAAGCTCGATTATATAGACCAGTTAATGCGTCCACGTAGACCAATTTGGCAAGCTGTTTATTGTCTTTCTTCAGGTTCTTGATCTTAGCTTTTTGATGAAGGGCGATCTCAACTTTCCGTTCCAGCACATCCAGATCAAAAGGCTTCGTCAAATAATCAACTGCTCCTAGGCGTAGTCCTTGTAAAATGTCTTCTTTCTGCGCATTGGCTGATAAGAAAATAATRGGCGTATCAAAATCAGCTTCTGCAATTAAGCTTTTACATATTTCAAACCCTGTGATTTCTGGCATCATCACGTCGAGCAAAATTAGATCAGGCATAACTTCTTTGACCATCGCCTGCGCCTCTGTCCCATCTTCGACGGTAAAAATTTCATAGTGTAACGAATTCAAAAATATACGTAGTATATTTAAGTTATGAGGTTCATCATCGATGATAAGAATACGACCGCTCATTCATTTATCCCATCTTTCATTACGATAATAGTTTTGAGTCAACTAACCATTCATTTGCATTTGCTCATCGATGATGCTTAAGAAGATCCGTACTAATTTCTCATCAAATTGTTTGCCCGCATGAGTAAGCAGTTGCTCTCTCACCTCATGAACGTGGAGCGAATTCCGGTAAACTCTCGTCGATGTCATTGCGTCGAACGCATCGGCAATACTCACAATCCGAACCAGATAAGGGATATCCGATCCGCTCAATCGATCCGGGTAGCCCCGCCCATCCATCCGCTCATGATGCCACCTGACCATCGGCAATAGATGTTCCACATCCTGCAATTCCTTCAGCAATTCGAACCCGATCACAGGATGTTGGCGTATGACATTAAACTCTTCGTCTGTTAAACGGCCAGGCTTCATGAGAATATGATCGGGAATAGCTAATTTCCCTACATCGTGAAGCAAAGCGCCCAGTTTCAAAGTTTCCAACTCGGTTTCGCTGACTCCGGCTTTCGCACCAAGTAGTGTAGAATAGAAAGCAACATTATAGCAATGATCAACTGTGAAGCTGTCTTTCACCCTTAATGTATTAAAAAGACTTTCGTAAGCTTGCTGCTTGAGCACTTGCTTGCGGAATTGAATCTTTTTAATCAACTGCTCCATATGTAGCTTGATTAAATTGCATAACTGCAATTGATCTTCTTTCAGCTGAGTATCCGAAGGAAATGAGAATAGTAGGGCACCGTACGAAGGGCCGTGCTTTATGTGGAATCCATAAATACATTCGTATCTGGATTTTAAAAGGTAATCTCGAAGCATTCCATCTGCCTCATACACGGACAAACGCGAACCTTCTGGCATTTGGGAAAAAAACTGCGTTTGGAGGACTATGTACTTTAGCTGTTCCATGACTGCTGTACTAATATTTACGGAATAAGAAGCAGGGGTAATCTGATGTTTCTCATCCATTAGAAAAAGAGAGATATGTTCACAGCCGATTGACTTTTTGGCTATATCATTCAATTGGCCGATCGATTCGAAGATGGAATCAGAATTTATCACATTCTTGAAAAACAATGAATTCTGCATAGATGTTACCTCTTATTCTTCTCAAGTAGACTGCCCCGACAATTTAATTAGTACTAGTTCTTCTTGTTAAGGAGAATCTCCTCTATTATAAATAATTTTTTCCATAATTTTAATATTTTTTTACTAGAATAGTTATAATTTCACACATTATGAGGATTTGTGCGAGACACAATTCGTCGATTCATGTCAAAGTGGATACGGAGCCTTTTTGCTAACCAAATAGGTCTTTCGACACATGTTGACACTACCCTCCATTATCTAACGTGTAACAACACTTTCTCTATGGTAAAGTATGGATATTAAGGGAATGGCGCTGATGAATATGACATGTATATTAAGAGGGAGAAGTGAATTGGATGGCGATTTATATCGCGTTATTACGAGGCATTAATGTAGGTGGGAAAAATATCATTAAAATGGCTGAGCTCAGAAAATCATTAGAGCAAATTGGGCTGCTTCGTGTTCAGACTTATATTC
>NZ_JBFTQB010000043.1:0-19128 GCF_056398785.1 Paenibacillus sp. 01T422
CAGCAGAACTTCTCGTTCTATTCTCCAGAACCCCAAATCAACCATCAATAACCAACTGGCTATACACTTTCCACTACATCTGTAGCTAGAATTGGAACACGAATTTCGATACGCGTACCACGATCAGGTGCTGTAATAATGTCAACAGAGCCGCCAATTTCGTTGACCCGCTCCTTCATAGATACGATGCCGTAAGAGGTAAGTTTCTTCGCATCCAGTTCAAAACCGACACCGTCATCCCGAATCGCCAGTCGAACACCGTCAGTGCGGTGCAGCAGCTTAACCTCGAGCTTATTCGCTTTGGAATGGCGTAGTGCATTCGAGAGAGCTTCCTGTACAATACGGAATAGATGATCCTCAATGCCTTTATTTAAACGAATTTCTTCGTCCATATCCCACGTAATTGCCATCGGCACTTTGGCCGCCAGCTCTTTGAGAAGCTCAACAAGCCCTTCGGACAATCGTTTTCCTTCCAAATGAATAGGCCTCAAGTGAAGCAGCAGCGCCCTCATCTCCGATTGCGCGACGGAAGCCATCTCCTCGATCAAATGAATCTGTCGTTTGGCTTTCTCGAAATCCTTGTCCAATGTCCGGCCAACAGCTGTTGCGGTCATAGAAATCGCGAACAATTGCTGGCTTACCGCATCGTGAAGCTCCCGCGCTAACCGCTGCCGCTCTTCAATAACAGCCGACAACTTCGCTTTCTCTGCAAGTTCAGCATTATTGTTAGATAAACGCTGCAGGGATGTAACCTGCTCTTCCCAACGCTTCATGATGCGGCCCAGCTGCTCGCCAAGACGCCCAATCTCGTCTTCGCCGTTCTGGAAGCCCTCGCGAGCGAAGGTCCCTTTTTCAAGCAAAATCATCGTTTCCATAAGCGGCTCAAGCCGGCGTGTAATCCGTGAACTGTTCCAATAACCGTACCCAGCGCCAATGCCGCCAATAATAACGATGGCCATGAATACGAATTGCACGCCTTCCTGCCAGCTTGTGAACGGCGTGATTAAATTGCGTGAGTTCATAAAATAAATGATAGCGCCAAATACAAAAAAACTAAAAATAATCGATTCAGCCATACTGCGCCATATCATATTCGTTAATCTTCGTTTATAGCCGTCCAATATGCGCTGAACCTCCTCTAGATAATTACATCACTTTAATTTTAATATCTCCTACGATATAAGAAAGCACAAGTTTCACTCGGTGATCACAGCTCTCATAATTGGACGACTGCCACTGCAATTTGTTCATTACGCCCGACTCGCGCTCACTTGCCACTTGAATTTGGCCAAAAGTGACGGAAGCCCCCACGAAGACGCCAATATCATCGGGAACCTTGATATCAACATCACCTATCACACCTTGCAGGATAAGCGTCGTTTCCTTTTGCTCAAGAATGGCAAGCGAGAGATCAATATAAGTCTCCCCAATAATGTACCATGTTGAACTATTGCGCATGATCCAAGGCTCACGCCCCAAGCGGACGCTATCCATCAACTTCTGCTTTTGAATATAAGTGTCATCTTTGTGCATTTGTTTAGAACGGATGAAAAAGAATCCTAATGAAATCAAAACGATAGCGAAAACAATCGTAATATGATCACCAAACAGAATCACAGCCCCCACGCCGATGAGCACAAAACCTTTGCGCTCTTTGCGGGAACGGACCCGATGAATGCCCAGCAAGACGAGGATAATCGCAAGAATGGGGAAAAAGCCTATCGTATGATCCAGAAGCAAAAAAAGACCGGCGCCAATCAGCACTAAGGCCGTATTCCGGTTGCGGTTGTTTTTGGTTTCTTCGCCCATCGCTGCACCTCCTCTGGCTGCCGATTAATTCGTTCATATAGATTCCTAGCATACCATAAGAATGGACAGCCTCCAAGATGCAAATCCTTGCCCAGCAAGGATCTAGCCTGAGGAATGGAGGCCAGCACCCGGCTGCGCCGCACGCATTGCGCGGCGCAGTACAATCACGCGTGGCTTATTTCTTGTCGCGCCAATCCTGCTGTAGCTTACGCAGCTCCTGCTGGAGGTTGCTGCCAGCCTCCTTCAGCGTCTCTCGCGACACGCGCCCCGCCACGCGCAGGCCCTGCATCGCTTCCCGGCCGAGCTCGCGGCCGGTTGCTTCCAGCTCGCGGAGTGCCTCGCGAGCCTCCTCCTTGGACAGCCCGCTGCGCGGCTGTCCGGCTCCTGCTGCGCTGCCTGCACGCAGCGCAGCTAGCTCGTCTGCGAGCGCCAGGCAGACGTCCTGGCTGCTTGCGTACTGCGCGCGGTACTGCGCGCAGGCTGCTTCCAAGCGCAGCTTCTCTTGCAGCGCTATACGCGCCAGCTCTTCGTCGCCAGCGCGCATGGCTAGCTCAGCCTGCTCAGCGCGCAGCTGTGCCATCTCCTCCGCGTCGACGCTTTGGCTGCGCAGCTCAATCGTTCGCTGCAGCGCCTCCTCGTAGCGCTCTTCCAGCTCGGCAATGCCGCGCGATGCGCCAGAGTGTCCGGAGCCTCCGGAGTGGCCACCTCCCCGTTCATGCAGGTCCAGCTTGCTGGCTGCCTCCTGCCAGGCCACATCCGCCATTTTGCCAATTCGATCAAATACGCTCATTATCCCACACCCCTAGGTTCCTATTGATTAATTGAACTCTGCCGAATCGTTTTGTTTTTTCAGCATGCGATAGCCGTAATACATTAACCACACAGCAAACACAATCGCGAGGAATCCAGATAGTTTTGTAATTAAAATCAAAGCGCCAATACCAAAAATAACCCATCCAATCTTCTTTCCATTACTTATCCCCACATAACCAAGCCCCACCATCGCCACAGGAACCAAAAGTCCCATGAAATGAAAATGCATGCCTACTTGATGCATACAAATGAGGAAGCCTACTGCTATTAGAATAAATGCCCAACTTTTCGATCGATTCATGCTCATTATTGCACCGCCCTTCGCGTAATCTTCATGCTACTATCGTAGCCGAAATGGATTCAGCTCAAAACGGACTCCCGACTGTTTTTGTACCTAGACCTAAGTCCAGTACGCACTAAGACCCTTACCCATATTTTGGGCGTTGTTTCTCTTATTCTATCAATGATAGAATATTTGAAGCCGAGTCCGGTGCACAGACAAAGTGCCGGTACGGGGGACGATTTACATGGGGTGAATATTTGCTCTGTACGCAGAGCAGACTAGGGAGAACCTTCTTCCCGAACCCGTCAACTAACCTCGGAGGCTCATTTGAAGGAGGATTACCAATTGAATTTGATTACAAAAGGGTTAACGTGCCTTGCTGTGTCCGTCACAGTTTTGGCAGGGGGCTTTCTTTCCCCATTTTCGGGACATGCTTACGCAGCCGCGAGTATGGACGTGAAAGTTCAAGTCAACGATGACCTGGTTCAATTTCCGGATGCACAGCCTTATTTGGATGACAACCATGCTACACAAGTACCGATCCGTTTTGTAACAGAGAAACTGGGTTATGATGTACAATGGCATAAGGAAGGCGACGAAATCAAAGTCACACTTAATAACGACAAGCACTCAATTTCCTTGGTGTCAGGTCAAAAAGAGGCCGAAATCGATAGCACTCGTGTCGAGATGGACACACATGCCGAGTTCCAAAACGGGCGTGTATACGTGCCACTTCGTTTTCTAAGCAAWGCTTCCGACATCCCCGTTCAATGGGACGCAAGCAGCAAATTAGCGATTCTGAGTAAAGACGGCAATCATCATGCACCTGATTATCAGCTATTTGAGTCAACAGCTTACTCGGCAGATCCATCTGAAAATGGTGGTTTTGGCGCCTACGACTATATGGGGAATCCATTAGGAATCGGAACGGTCGCTGTAGATCCATCTGTTATTCCACTTGGATCTAAGCTCTATATAGAAGGCTATGATTTCAATGGCCTGCCAAAAGGCGGCATGTATGCTTATGCAACGGATACCGGTAGTTCCATCAAAGGCAATCGCGTTGATATTTTTGTTCCTGGCTCTCAACAATCCTTACGCAAATTTGGCTTACAAACTGTTAAAGTGTACAAACTAAACCCGTGATGCTCACGGGTTTTTTATTTATTGGTGCCAACAGCGCTCCTCTTTTAAACTCCTGGATAGTTGGTATGCGAATCAAGCTAAAACTTTAATCATGGGAACTGTAGTCCGTTATTTAATGAAAAACAAACTGTTTCCTCACTGAGCGGATCTACAGGGTCTTAATCGGCCTCACTGGCACGTTTTCCGGTGAAAATGGCCAAAATAGCGGATCGTAGATCCTCTTACACGTGTAAGTTTTACCTTTTCATCGAAATAGCGTACTCTAGTTCCCTCCACATAAAAAAGACGGCCCCGGAGTACCGGGACCGAATCTATTWAAAGAAATCTGCCAAATACGTCGTTCGTTGCGGAATAGCCGCTTCCAAACGAGTAACAAGTTCCTCTGAACCTTGAAGCCTCTCAATTCTGCTCATAAAACTCGCCTTTTGATAGCTCATAAACAAGGCGGTCAGCGTTTGAATACTGCAGCTCAGTATACGCTCATCGGCTGGTTGCTCACCCTCAGCCAACCTGGTGACTTGCGCTTTTTCCCCACCGTCTATGAATTGCAATTGAAAAATACCGTCGTTCCAGTCAGCATGTGGATCAGAAACACGCAAGTAGAGCGGTTCGATCTCTTTACGCGGTTCAAACCGATATTGCTGCAGAAAAGCTTCAACGTCTACAATCCGCGCTGAAAAATACGTTATTTTCTCCTGTTTGAACTTAGGGTCATGCACCAAATAAGGGAGCTGGTCATCCGCAGGCGCTTTAACCTCCACCTTCGAGATCATTGAATCATGATCCGCTATGAACTTCCATAACCCGCGTCTTGTTTCTTCATCCAAAAACACCATCTCATGAATGGTCGCCGTAAACTCTTTCACTTGATAAAAAACGTACCCTGTCCGTTCACCCTGCGCATTTACATAGAGGGCTACCGTACCTTTTTTGTTTCTAAAATATCTGTTGTTCCACCAATTAGCATCGCGCTTCAGCATCCCATTAAACTGCAGGGCGTACTGCTCATAAATTGGATTCAAAAGCTCCCATTCTTTCGTCACACGAACGATTGTACTACCTTCCGAAGCATGAAATTTAGGAAGCTTATCTGCAGGAATTTCATATTTCAGATAGTCAATATACGTCTCCCAGCCATATTTCCGATAAAACTCAAACTTAAATGGCGATAGGAAGGAGACGGTTTGCCCTTGCTCTTTCATGACCTCTTCCTGCTCCTCTTCGCTCAGCTCGTATTGAAAAGCAAACTGGGATAAAGCGAGACTCTCCGGCACTTCCTGTTGTTCTAATGTTCGAATTTCAATCATTTATGTATCACCTCATATACAAGTATACTGGAAAATCATTTACAATACCTACGCCTAATTAGGCGCTTTGCAATGCGAAGTCAGGGCATACGTCCAATCAACGAATGTCTCTACGTCATATGATGTTGATGTATAGTGATTCAACCCACTTTAATACTTAAGACCGGAGGGGATACTATGTCATATGCAGCTGGTTGTGGAACTGGATACGGATCCGTAGGTGTTGTTCTTGTCCTTTATGTTCTGCTTGTTATCATCTTAGCTACATTCGCAATCTAATTTCACCTTCATTCCAACCTGATTACCACTTATTAAAAGGCCTGCCTACACCAACTTCTTTTACAGAAGCAAAGTGATAGGCAGGCCTTCTTTTTATTTGATCGGATAGGTAAATACACGCTCGCCTCTTGCGAAGCCTGAACCGCCAGCAGGCAGTTGAATCAAACAATCCGCATCCTTAATGGAAACCATGATGCTGGATTTATCGATGCCAGAAGGCTTAACTCGCAAACAGCCTTTCTCCACATGCGTTGTCCCTCTAACATAACGCGGGAATGCCGAACCTTTGTCGTAATCCACATCRAGATACGCTGTAATAGCTTCGGGACAAGGTGATGGACTGCCTGACATCGCTTTAATCAGCGGCTTGGCAAACAGCTCAAAGCCTACAAACGATGCGCCGGGATTACCGGATAGCGAGAGCAGCAGCCTATTCTCCCATAGGGCCGCACT
The DNA here is from genome assembly GCF_056398785.1 of Paenibacillus sp. 01T422. Classification (NCBI taxonomy): domain Bacteria; kingdom Bacillati; phylum Bacillota; class Bacilli; order Caryophanales; family Paenibacillaceae; genus Paenibacillus; species Paenibacillus sp. 01T422. The sequence continues at coordinate 6,091 of NZ_JBFTQB010000043.1, forward strand.
CGTCGGGGTGCCTGGCCGCATCGCCACTTTATTAAACAGCAGCTTACCTGTAAACCGGCCAAACAAATCTACCAGAACATCATAGTCACCAACGGAGACACCGCCGGAAGTGATGACGAGGTCAACTTTGGCCAATGACTCGAGCAGCGCGACTTCCACTTCTTCCACATTGTCTGAGAGTGCCTGCATGATAACCGCTTCTCCACCTGCTGCCTCCACTTGAGCAGCAAGCATATAGCTGTTGCTATTACGGATTCGCCCAGGCTGTAGCGCTTCCTCTACATTTAATAACTCTGAACCTGTTGAAAAAATCGCTACCCTCGGTTTGCGAAAAACAGTTACGTAGGAATAGCCGAAAGTAGCTAATATGGCTGCCTCACCGGGTCCAATTTGCGTGCCTAACGGGAGCAATAAGTCCTTTTCGGCTATTTCCCCGGCAATAGGGGTTATATTGCTGCCAGCAGGTACAGCTTTCTTGATGCAGACCTGAGTCGAACTTACCCCTACATCCAGCAAGGGAAGTGCATCCGTCATTTCCAGCATAACCACACAATCCGCTCCATCTGGAACAGGCGCTCCCGTCATTATGCGGGATGTTACACCCGAATACACCGTAAGCTCAGGAACCGTCCCGCTTAGAATATGCTCAATGACGCGCAAGATAGCAGGGTTTTCTGGCGTAGCCTGTTCAATATCCGTTGCGCAAACTGCATACCCGTCAACGCCAGATCTGCGAAAATGAGGTACGGGATGATCTGCATAAATATCCCTGGCTAGCCGTCTGTTGAACGCGGTAGATAACGGTACCGTTTCCGTTTCGGTATGTTTGACATATTCGGATAGCAGGCATCGGGCTTCTTCCACCGAAATGACTTTACGCCCGAATTTTAGCTTCACATCGCTATTCACTAACGTCTGTTCCTCCTATGGGCTAACCGCCAATTTGCGACATCCGGCGAAGTGTTGGTGTATGAGACTGGGTTTCATTCAGGAGCGCCTGCGCCATCTCATGATTTTGCGGCTTGATGTCCAAGGCTCGGAAGAAAAGATCTTCCATTGCCGCATCATCCCCAATATAAGTTCGAACATTGAATTCATCTGACCAATATAAACATGGTTTCACATTGCCATCTGCCGTAATCCGCAGCCGATTGCAAGTTTCGCAGAAATGGTCGCTGATTGGGTGAATGAGACCGAATGAACCAAGTGCTCCTTCTATCCGGAAGTTTTGTGCAGGCCCATTCCCGTACACGGCATCCGATGCCACAGCATTCCATCCTTTTTCCTTACAGCGGTCCAATACGGTCGTCAAAGGTAAATAACGGCTTTTCCAGGCCTCATCTTGATGCCCGATCGGCATATATTCAATGAAACGAACTTGAATCGGACGATCTATCGTCATTTGTAAAAAGTCTTCAATCTCGTCATCATTCATGCCCTTCATGAGTACAACATTTAACTTGATCGGGGTAATTCCCACTCTATATGCTTCTTCAATACTGGCCAGAACACGGTTAATATCGCCGCCTCTAGTGATGAGCGAGAATCGGTCCGCTTTCAAGGAATCAAGACTAATATTCACACGAGTTAATCCTGCTGCGCGAAGCTTTTCAGCTCTCGAAGCAAAATAAATCCCATTCGTTGTCAACGCGATATCTTCAATCCCAGGAATTTGGGAAAGCATGCCAATCAGTTGTTCCAGGTTTTTACGTACAAGAGGTTCTCCACCCGTTAATCTCAGCTTGCGGACACCCAGACCAGCCAGCACGCRAACAACCTCGGTGATTTCCTCGAACGTTAATAACTTATCATCCGGTTCAAATTCCATTCCTTCTTCGGGCATACAATAGACACAACGAAGATTACAGCGATCCGTAACTGAAATTCGTAAGTAATCGTGCATACGTCCATAACGATCCATCAGCAACTTCGGCATGAGGTTCACCTTCTCTCCAGTCCATTATGACACATTTTTATATCAAAATCCTACAATCTGAGGGCTTAATTATTTACCAAACTAACATTTATAATAGATTTTCTAGCATCGATTTGTACTCATCTGGCGTATTCACATTGGTTACGAACTGTGATGATAGATTTATCTTTTCAAAAAAAACATTCTCCGCAGGCAACCAGTCGATATGATCCAGCAAGCCCATTAATCGATATTGCTCCTGCTTCAATAACACCTCAGCCTCAGAACCAACTAATCTAGAGTAAATCCCATGAAGTGGATGAACCTTGCCATCCAAGACCGGAATAACCGCATCAACATTCGCTTCCTGGCACAACAGTCTCATAGCTTCTGCGGCTTMGGAAGAAATGAACGGCATATCACAACCGACGATCCACATGAATTCATGGGTTGCGGCTTGAGCGGCGGCGTGAATACCGCTTAACGGGCCTTTTTGTACATATATGTCTGACACCCACCCCACGTTCATGAACGCGGAATTTGATTCTATCAGAGCTTGGAACGCCTCAGGTTCGTTCGATACGACAATAATCTGGTTGCATATGCGGGACATTTCTGTAAGCTGTCGGAGAAGCAATGGCTGATCTTGAACAGGAAGCAGTGCCTTGCGTCTTCCCCCCATGCGGCGATTAAGACCGCCGGCCAGAATAACACCTGTCATCATGAGCCAAGTTCCGCCAATCGTTTCGTGAAGGATTTCTTCCAACTTTCAGATAGAGCTTCCGTCCGTACGAGACGCTCGGCCCCAACCTTACTCATTTTATCGTGATACTTGATTTGATTCGCATAGGCCAGGGTTACGCCCTCACTATCTTTGGCGACAAGCTTTACTTGAGAATCTTTCGAGATGAACCCTTCTTGCAAGACCCGGAAATAGAAACCGGTAAATCCTGTTTCCTGCATTTGCAGCGGGGTTTTGGCCCACTCCAGACGTTTGCCCACTTTAAAACAAGGCTGGCGCGGCTGTGAGACCTGAACAATGACATCATCAATGGCATAAATGTCGCCTATGCAGACGTCCGTCTCCAGAAAACCACGGACCGTTAGATTTTCACCAAAAGCACCCGCCTCCAGCTTGCGGCCAAGCACTTCCTCCCAGTAGGCATAATGCTCCTCAGGGTAAACACACAGTGCTTTATCAACGCCGCCGTGTACCGTTAAATCGGCTTGCCCATCGCCGTCCAATTGCGTTTTCGATACATACAAAGATGAGCTGACCGGGGATTTATATATTCCCGTGACCAGCTCTTTGCCTTGATATTCAATGATTTGTGGTTTTCCCACATTAACCGATACAATTTCCAACATTATTCCTCATTTCCAGGCAGGTTTCTTTGACATAACTATACCAAAAACCACCCAGAAAGTCAGTTCAAGCTTCTTGTCCTTCATCCCCATTAAGCATTATTAGATCTATCTACCCAAGCATCATTATCATAACCTCTAACTTCCCAATACCCCATATGTTCCTTCTCAATAAGCTCTATCCCTTGAAGCCATTTGACGGATTTATACGCATACATCTGCGGAACAATGAGTCGGACTGGCCCTCCCAATTTTTGCGGAATCGGTTTACCATCCAGCAGCATAGCTACCATGATGTCGTCTCCGCCGGCTTGCTCCAACGAAAGTGCATCGGTATACACCTTGTCGCCGGAATAAAACTTCACAAATTTCGCCTTGGACTGCACACCTGCTGCTGCTAACAGCTGCTTAAGCGGGATGCCCTCCCACGTACAATTATAAATAGACCAGCCCGTCACACAATGGAAATTACTAACCTGTACAGTTCGTGTGAGCTTCAGGAACTCGTCCCAGTTCCATACACTTGGTTTATCAACCAGGCCAGAAATGGCGAATTGCCATGTCTCCGAAGAAAAAGACGGAATTTCAGTCACCGTGTATATGCGGAAATTCCCTTGCGCTCCTCCGCCGACTACCGCGGCGGAGTCCGGCAGCGGCGCAGGCGGCGGCAGCATGCTGTTGCCGTCCCCTGCGACATACTCGGCGGTCGAGGAGCCGCCGGAGTCGAACGCGCCTTTTATCCAGCGATAAAAGGCGGGACCGACCGCGATCACAAGCACCAGTCCTGCGACAATTCGCAGGAACGAGGCGCGTGTGATCGGTGACTCCTTCAGCGCGGCGATAACCGCCTGCGCTGCTGAGCGCTCTGCCGTGGCGTCAGATGCCGCCACGGGGGTTGTTGCCGCCGGCTGCGTCGCTGGCGGCTTAGCAGCGGCAACAGCGGCGGCTTGATCCAGCCGCTGCTGGCGCTTCAGCCATCTGCTGCGCGAGATGGCGTGGTACACGGCATACGGCACTCCGACCCAGGTGAGCAGGTCATGGATGAGGAGTGCCGTATTGTTTAAAGCAGGTGGCAGATGACGGAACTGCCACAGGATTACCCCGGACGCTGCCCAGCCAACCAGCAGCGCCAGCACGAACACCAGATTCGCGCGTTGGTTGCGGCGCGCGCGAATTTGCCGCCAATGCTTGCGAATCATTGGCGCATACAACACCATTAGCAGAATCGAGGCGACGCCCAAATAAATGTGAAGCTGCTTCAGCGACACACGGAATATCCCCAAATCTCCGCGAATCGCCCCTATGCTAAGCACAATGCCCGTGACCGTTAGCAGCAGGAGAATCCAGGCATTCCAGCTATGTATAGCATTAAGACGCTTGCCAAAGGATTGCTTTAACCAACCTCTTTTTGACTCCATTCGCCCACATCCTATTCAACTAATCGTTAATATCTATAATCATAACGTACAAATCTTAAATAAAGCTTACAAACTCGCTAAAATTACAAAGTTTCGTCCAACTTCCCCCTTACCCTTTCTTAGATTATCGTTACTAATGAAAAACTATGCCCCACTGTCGATCTGCTCCCCGACAATACAAAAAGCGGTCTCTTGGAGACCGCAAATCCACCACTTACTTTTGCCTTACTTGTTTCCTGCTTATTACTTCATCATCATTTTATTGAGTAAATATGTATCGATGAACGCTTTAGGGACATAGGTCATGTCGTTCACGATCGTTGGAGCAACCATTAGCATTTCTTCCATACTGCCCACAGTAATCGCTTTGCTATCGATATGGAGCATAATTTCCCCACCCATATCCATGCCTTTATCCATCATCGTTTTATCCTGCATATTTTTATCATCCATCATTTTCTTGTCTTCCATCGTCTTCTTGTCTTCCATCATTTTCTTATCATCCATCATTTTCTTGTCTTCCATAGATTTCATTAGAGTAACTGTTCTAGTCATATCATTCCATGTTACTTGGAAACCAAGAGACTCAGCAACTTTTCGAAGGGGTGCGAGCTCGTTGCCGTCTATGGTGACAGTTTCGATGCTGCTATAATTGTACTTTGGCACCATCATTTCTTCCGCGTTAATTAAGCTTGGCAATGCTAATGTTCCGACCATAATGGTTACTGCCATTACTTTTTTCTTCCAATTTCTCATTGATAATTCCTCCTAGAGTTTCATAGTTCTCTCATTTCCTAAGATAATGCACAAAACTTAAGAAATCCTAACGAAGAAATTACAAATAACTTACAAGAGACTAACAAAATAAATAGAACTCCTACGATTCAATAGGAATAGTAAACCAGAAAGTGCTGCCACTCCCCTCGCCCAAATCCGCCTGGCTATCCACACCTATAGTTCCCCCATGCAGTTGAACAATAGACTTCGCTATCGCCAAACCAAGCCCTGCCCCCCCGCTTACACGCGTCCGTGATGGATCGGAGCGATAAAAGCGATCAAATATTTTGTCCGCATCTTTTTCCTCAATACCTTGGCCTTGATCTTGAATAAACAGCTTTAGAAAGGGGATTGCCAACCGTTCCACTTTAATTATAATGCTGCCGCCGACTGGAGAGTGGCGAATGGCGTTCCCCAATATGTTAGCCAGAACCCGCTTCATTTCCTGAGGCATGATGCTTACAGGAGGCAAGTAATCTGGCAGGTCCACAGTTATTTTCAACTGCTTATCTTCCAGCTGAAAAGCTAAACTTTGCAGGCCATCCACCAGTAGCTGGTCAACATGATAAGGCTCTGGCAGGAAATCTGTTCCTCTTGCATCGAGCTGCGAAAGCTTGAACAATTCTTGGATCAATGCGTCTAATCTTCCCGTTTCCAAACGAATGGTGCGAAGATAACGCTCGAAGGTTGCTTTGTCCTGAATGACATCATCTTCCAGCGCCTCAACGAAAGCAAGAATTGAAGCCATTGGCGTTCGCAGATCATGCGACACATTTGCAACAAGCTCCTTGCGGGAAGCCTCGGCTGTTCTTAATTTACCGAAGCTGTCTTTCAGTTTCCCGCTCATATGGTTGAATTGATCCGCTAGTCTTTGAAATTCAACCGGCCCAATTTGAGGCACTAGGCCCTCAAATTGGCCCTCTGAGATGCGAGTCGTTTCCTGAGTAATGGCATGAATGGCTTTTTCCAGAGGACGCGTCATTATGTAATGAATGCCCATCGATACGACAGCCGCACCTAAGGTCACGGTCGACAGAATCACAACGTCCTTCCAATTCAGCAGCATGAAATGATAACAAATAAGAAGTGTAAGCAAAATGATCCCCGTACTAACTCCACTTGCGATGAGCAAATATAACCGAAGCTTCAGGATCGCTCCCTCCCTTCGAATTTATAACCGATTCCCCACACCGTTTTGATATAGCGAGGCTCAGAAGGATTAGGCTCCAATTTCTCTCTTAATCGGCGGATATGGACGGTTACTGTCGTARTATCCCCGTAATAATTAATATCCCAGATTTTGCTCAGCAATTGGTTTCGTGAGAAAACTTGATCGGGATGGGCTGCGAACAAATGCAGCAGTTCAAACTCCTTCACGGTCAACTCGATGTCTTTGTCGAAGACGCGGACACTGCGATGCAGCACATTAATCTCGAGACCAGGGTATCTCATTATATGGCCAGGTAGTGCTGCTTCCGTATCCACCGTTGCCTCCGTCAGCGTTCGCTGCAGCCTACGCAAAATCCCCTTCACTCGCAATACGAGCTCTCGTGGGGAAAAAGGCTTCGTTAAATAGTCGTCCGCCCCCATCGTAAGCCCCATCAATCGGTCCATTTCGTCCCCTAGCGCCGTCAGCATGATGATGGGAACGTCCCGTTCATTGCGAATTTCTTCGCAAACTTGCCAGCCGTTTTTACCTGGCATCATTAAGTCCAGCACGATCAGCTGCGGGTTGTGCTGCCGCCACTGCCTGATCGCTTCCTCGCCGTTCATTGCCGAAATAACTTGATATCCTTCCCTCTGCAAATAAACAGTGCAAACATCTATAATATTCGGTTCATCATCTACAACAAGAACGATTATCCCCATTCGAACATACCTCCTCAAACTAGTATAATTATACCTCATCCTTTTAAAAGTAAACTTACAGATGTCTTACAAAACAATTAAGCCCAGCATCCTTAGATGCCAGGCTTCCATACCATCAATATTAATGAAATCAAAGGCAGAATCGTACCGATCGAGCCGAAGAAATCCCACTTTTTCGAAACACGTTTATAAGCTTCCGTTTGCCTACCCGCTTTCACGGATTCCTCACTACGGCGAATCATTTTTCTTTGCAGCGGAATGAGAATGAACAGCCACCACAGACCAGATATTAAGAATAAAAGCAAGGCAGCGCTTATCCAGTTCCATGCTATGAGGGAGTAGCCCAAGTTTGCCGCCATAAGATATCCAGGGATAAGCAGGAGCAGAATGCCAGGTATGGTGAATACGTAGTCGGCGAGCATAATGTTTTTGACGGTAAGATGTATGGTCATCAGATCTTGCTTTCCGTAATGGGCCCTCACTTTCCAAAAGGCTCCCGTCACAATGTTACCAAGAAACAATACAGCGCCTAACACATGCAAAAACAATAGCATTTACATACACTCCTTTGGCTTGATCTCAACTTAAGTTCATTGTAGACTCTCTTCTACTCCATGTAAGGTGAGCAATGTCATAACGTTTGGGTGACCTAAGTCATTAACTGGAGGAGTCTCTCAGAAACGTCAAAAGCCGTAAGAAGGAATAACCTTCTTACGGTTGTATGGCGCACAAGCTGCTACTGCGGTCCTGCCAACTTAATTAAATAATTAATTACTCTTTGTTATGCTTGCAGCACACCCTCGACAGCACGTTCTTCTTGCCTACGATTTAAGTTTCGAATATATCTCGTTTGAGCAATCCCGGCAGCAATAAGAATGACGCCCACGATGGCGAACATCACCTTCCCGCCATAATGGCTAAATAGCAATCCACCAAGTACAGGTCCGATGGCGCGGGATAACTGCCAATTCATTCCGAACACGGAGAAATACAGGCCTCTGTGCTCCACTGGGGCGATCACGGAGATCACCTTTTGAATATGAGGGCCGTTCAACATTTCACCAATGGTAAATAAAAATTCAACAAAAAGCAGAATCGCAAGATAAGGAACAAACCCATATCCGATGGATACGACAGCAAACAACATGTAGGACACAGCCACGACGATATAAGCTGGAACGTGCTCTGTTCTTTTTGCAATCCAAAGCTGCAGCGCAATGACTACGCACCCATTAAAGGTAATAATCGTCGCAAATACCGATTTATAATTTTCAAAGTTTTGCTGTAAATGCAGTGGAAATGTAGACTCAACTTGCGCATATAAAAGGGATACCGGCATGGCCAGAAACGTTATCCACAACAGTGATTTATGCTCCGACCATTTAATTTTAACCTTGCTCGCTTTTGTAGCCAGCACATCTTTACTTTTAACAGGCATCGTCTCTGGAACTTTCCATATAACCAACGCTGCATAAGCAACTAGTGTGACCGAACAAGCCAGGAAGACAATCGACGGATTCATGGTAAATAAGAGTAAGCCCAGAAGTGGACCAAATGCTGATCCCATGTTTAAAGCCGTGTGTAGTAAAGCAAATACTTCAGCTCGCTTATGCTCCGGCACAACATCCGAAATCTGAGCATTAGCAGCAGGTCCATACATCGCATGTCCGATCCCGTTAATAATGGAAATAAGCGCAAACTCCCACACATGGCTGGCAAACATGTACCCTCCGATAGCAAAAGCTTGAATTATTAGCGCTGCAAGCATCATTGGCTTCCGTCCATATTTATCACTCAGGCTGCCTGCGTATAGGTTTACGAATATCCCGCATAAAGGCTGTAAGCCTACGATCAACATGGATAAAAATACAGAACCATCCAACTTGTCGTACAAATAAAAAACGAGATAAGGTCTCATCATAAAACCGGCTAATGACGTCAGGATCGTGCCCACGACTCGAACCCATATCGCTGTGTCATACTTGCTAATCATCGAAAAAAGGGGAATTCTATGCATTTGACCTCCTAGATGTCTTTGGTATCTTTAGTTTAGAAGGATTTGGGCAAAAGAAAAAGGTAAAATCTCGTTATAACGGATTTCACCTTTTATGTATCTCCTATTTTCTTAACCGCCGATACGAATCTTCCGGTAAGTATCGATAAACGAAAGGACATCTACGCGCTTCCCCCTCTTCTTCGCTACTCTGGCCATTTTCACTAGGGTTGTCCAGAATTCGTCGAGCACGGGAGATTCAAAGTCATTTTCTTTTGGAGCTTGTGTTAGCTTATGCTTATTCGTGTATGAAGTTCCTTCGTCCGAGATCAGATACTGAATCTGGCTTTTTTTCCACTGCTCGCCGGTCACGTAGCTTACACCGATTTCACGCATTTTTTTGCGTACAGATGTGACTGGGCGGGATAATTCTTTGGCAATTACAACTGGAGGGCATTCTGATGAAAGTCGAATTAACTTGTCCAATTCTTGCGTGGACCAAGGTTTTTTAGTCATAGCCATAACCTCACTTCATGAATGAATGATTCTTATTCGCTTTTCTTGGTTAACAACGGGTATACTGAGAGAATAACAATCAAATGTTAAAGAAGTATGAGTTAACCATAATGAAAGTATGAAGACATAACTTTTTCGCTATTTCTCTTGTTTTTACGACCTTTGAACTAATATTTTGCTGAAATTTAGGTCTTTATGCGTGTAAAAACTAGTCATGGAGGGTGACAACGGATGAAACATCATATTAACGGAGCAGAGTTATACATAGCGGAAAAAGGACAAGGAGCACCTGTCATTTTGCTCCACGGATTTCCATTGGATCATCGTATGTGGCAAGCCCAAGCTGAGGCTTTATCAGAAAATTATCGTGTGATTACACCTGATTTACGCGGTATGGGGCATTCAGATGTACCCGCAGCTAATATTTCAATTGAGCAATACGCGGATGATATTTTGACGATGATGGACAAAATGGACATACAAAAAGCCGCACTTGGCGGCTTCTCCATGGGCGGATATGTGGCTTTCGCACTTCTGCGCAAAGCTCCTAAACGATTCACGGCGCTTCTTCTCGCCAATACCCGTCCGGAAGCAGACGGGCTGGAGGCTCGTAAGAATCGCATGAATATGGCGGTTTCCCTCTATGACAAAGGAGCTAGCGCTGCAAGAGATGCCATGCTGCCTAAACTGCTCACCGAGCAGACAGCTACAGATCAATCAGGGCTCGTGGAGAGCATAAGCGCAGTCATGGCTTCCATGCCTGCCGAAGGGCTGGTCCACGCGAGCCTTGCTATGGCATTCCGCGCCGACTCTGTCGACCTCCTCGGCGCTATCTCCGTGCCGACACTTGTCATCGCCGGCGAGAAAGATCCGATCGCGCCTCCGGATGTCATGAAAAAGATGGCTGACGCTATTCCTGGAGCCAGCTTTCATGCCATTCCAGCGGCTTCGCATTTGGCGCCGATGGAGAAACCCGAGGCCTTCAATGCGCTGCTCCTTGAATTCCTCAAAAGCGTCACAGCCTAACCAGCTGGTCCATGACCATCACGGCTGCTCCCATGGCAAGGGCTTCTTCACCAAGCTGCCCCTTGCTGAAGACAACCTGATACGCGGGGTAGTAGTATGTTTTCCGAATCGCTACCTGTGTAGCGGTTTGGAAGAACAACTCCCCACCCGCGATGAGAGGCCCCCCGAGGATTACTTTCTCCGGGTGCAAAATATTTAATAAATTGGCTAGTCCTATGCCAAAATAGGTCGCAGCCTCCGTAATGATCTCCACGACAAGGGGATCATTTTTTTTGAGTGCCTCCAGTACCTGCGTGTAGGTCAGCTGCTCAGGGTCCTCTACGAACTGTGACAGCACCGTGGATCGGCCCTGTTTTAAGGCAGAGCGTGCTGCCTTTTCAATCGCATACAAGGATGCGTATGACTCCAAGGCGCCGTAGTTTCCTGAGGCGTTACGGTGTGCCACGCCATCCGTTTGAATGATCATCTGCCCGACGGAGCCTTCCATGTCAACCGCGCCATAGATCAGCTTCCCTTCCGAAACCATAGAAGACCGCAAGCCAACCCCGGCATGGATATACAGCAGATGCTTGAAGCTCTGCGTGCGTTGATGCCAGGATTCCGCTAGTATCGCTGTGTTCGCCCCGTTATCCAGCATCGAGGGTATATCCAGCTCATCTGTCAGCAGCCTGCAGATTTCAACGTTCCTCCAGCCATTGGCTTGGAAATAAGCCGGCTCCAATATCGTTCCTGACAGCCTGTCCACTGGACCCACGGCGCCGACACCGATTCCCAGCAGCATTGACTTCGTAATCCCATGCCGCTCCATCATACTGCGCGCTTCATTGACAATGAAGCGGATAAGAACTTCCGGCGTCATCTCTGCCGTCATCGTCCAGCTCCGGGCATCCAATTTATTCATGCCCAAATCAACCAAAACCAGCTTGGACAACGTCCGTGAGATTTCCAAGCCAAAAATATACGCGTAGGCCGAATTCTTCTCATACAGAATCGGCCTACGCCCACCTGTTGACGCCCCGAAGCCGGATTCCAGAATGAATCCTTGGCCCGTCAGTTCTTCCAAAAGCCGCGTCAACGTAGAAACAGTCATCCCGCTTTGCTCAAGCAGCTCTGTCTTGGATATCGTTGTGTGGCGACAAATCAACTCATAAATTTCTTTGGCTTTCCGGTTCGGAATGCGTTCCGTTATAGCACCAGCGTTCAAGAGAAACAGCCCCCAATGATAATCTTTCTCACTTATTTCGCCATCGGGGTGCCTAATTCCTGCCACGGCTTCATCTATTCCTTCGAGCCTATCATCAGCGTGTATCCCATATAACTATGATACTTATTCACCAGCTCATCGTATCTGGCTGTAATCTGCCAAATGCGTGGGTCCATGAAGGATTGCTTATCAGATAGATGCACAGGGTCTGGATGCTGAACTTGATCCTCGAACATCGTTAACGGAAAAGGGTGAATACCGGAGAAATCCACGGCAAATTTACTTCCCTCCAGCAGTTCCCGCCATTCGTCCATACTATAAATCTTACTAACGCCATAGAAGCTGCATAGCGCTCTGTGGACGCCAGTGGACATATTTTTTACGCGGATAACTTCTCGGTCATAGAGCTTCCCGCCAGGCTTCAACACTCGGTAATACTCTGCTACTGCCTTTTGCGCATCTGCAAAATTCGTGACGGATTCCACCATCACCACATCAAAGGATTCATTTTCAAAAGGTAACTGGCACACGTCACCCTCTCTAAAATCCACCTGAACCCCTTGCTTTTCAGCTCGAATAATTGCTTTAGCTACCATTTCAGGGCGGATATCGACCGCTGTCACTTCGCAACCCTGTTCAGCAAGAAAGCACGCCGTTCTCCCCGTCCCGCATCCAACCTCCAGAACTCGCTTCCCTTTCTCTATCGGGTATTTCTTCAATTGCTCCATGGTCTCGCCGAACCCACCAGGGTGCGCATTGCCCACACCAAGCTTTGCTAACATATCTAGGTACTCGATAGCACTCACACCTCCATAATGACATTTCAATCTCTTTTCTACCATATGGAGGGCAGCTGTCTCTTGTTCAAACTCTGGATCGATTTTCTAAAAAAAGGCTCTCGCCTAAAGCGTGGTTTTTCAGCTTCTTTTGGGCAGATCACCAGTCAAACAATGGC
>NZ_JBFTQB010000044.1:0-13970 GCF_056398785.1 Paenibacillus sp. 01T422
ATTATAAAGAATACATAGGAAATCCAACAATTAAGTCCTTATTCTACGGTGGTGGCACACCTAACATTCTTTCAATCAAACAATTGGAAAAAATACAAAATAAACTCCATAAAGAATTTACAGACTGGTCAAGTGATGTATTATAAAGAATACATAGGAAATCCAACAATTAAGTCCTTATTCTACGGTGGTGGCACACCTAACATTCTTTCAATCAAACAATTGGAAAAAATACAAAATAAACTCCATAAAGAATTTACAGACTGGTCAAGTGATGTAGAATCTTGCATAGAATGTTCTCCAGATAAATTAAATAACGATTATGTTAAAGCACTTAAAGAAATTGGGTTTGATAGGGTTAGTATTGGCGTACAAACATTTTTACAAGAGGAGTCTAATTTAATAAACCGTAAATACGAGAGTAGTAAAGTTTATGAAGTTTACAATCTCTTAAAGGAACATGGATTGAACGTGAATATGGATTTGATTTATGGATTGCCTTCACAAACGGAAGAAACCATACAGAAAAATCTTGAAGAAGTGGTTAAATGCTCCCCTGAAACAATAACTATATATCCATTAGCTATACGTAAACTAACTGGTATGGAGAAGTATGGAGATTCGGAGTTAATGAGCATGAAAGAGAAATACTTCCTTTACGAACCTATAAGAAAATTTTTGGAGGATTCAGGTTATATGTGCCAAACAATTGTTAGATATGTAAAAACTGAAACTTCCACGTATCAACAACAAAGAATGGAGTTTCAAGGAGTACCTACATTAGGTATTGGAGCTGGTTCTAGAAGCTATGCACCTGATGTCCATTATTGTTTGCCTTATAAGGTTCAAGGGAAGTACGTTAACGAAATTGTAGAAAATTATATTACTTGTGATTTCAAGGATGTTGTTTACGATGGCTTTTTATTTAATGAGGAAGAGAAAAAAAGGAAGTTTGTTCTACTTTCATTGTTAGATCCTGGTTTAGACACGAGTCAGTATCAATTAACTTTTAACGAATCCATAGAAGTTAAATTTAACGATGAGCTCCAGGCATTGAAAGAAAATGAACTTATTGAATCTAAAGATGGGGTATTTTTTACGCTTACCCGTAAAGGTAGAAAATACAGTGATATTGCAGTACATATTTTCGAAAGCGAAAACGTTAAAAATCTTTATGATACATTTATTCATGAATAGGGGGTAATCCTATTGGCAATAAACTCACAATCAAATACAAAGGGCATATTATTTGCAATTCTATCTGTTGCTTTAACAGCAATATGGTACCCGGCTATTAAGATTGGATTGAAAGAAATTTCTCCCATTCAGGCAGCTGCGATTGAGACTCTTGTTTCGTTAATTACTGCAATAGTCGTTTTAAAACTATCCAAACAAAAGTTTACAACGTCGAAATTGAAACCACTTATCGTTATTTCAGTTATAAATGCTTTTGCTACGATATGTCTCTACCTTAGTTTATATTTACTTGACCCTGTTATGTCTTCGCTGCTTGGAAGAAACTACGTGCTTTTTGCTCTGATGATCTCTTTCTTTTTTCTCAAAGAAAAAGTTTCTATAGCTCAATGGGGGCTAATGCTTGTTTCAGTAGCAGGGGGGTTCTTGTTTGTATATAGTGAAGTTAGAGATTTTAATCTTATAGGTATACTTTTTGTACTAGGTAATACTTTGTTTTTTGCAATTGGAAATGCGATCTCCAAAAAATACTGTTCGTCTGTAAATCCATCTGTCACTTTATTCTATATTAAGCTAATCTCATTGTTGCCTATTATTTTAATTGGAACATCGATCGAAAATTTTCGTTTTTTCAAAGTTACTCCTTATGAATTTATATTTATTGCTGCAGTGTCTATCGTTTCTTCATTTCTAGGTGTTAAATTTTTTTACAAGGCTTTGGCAGTATCTAGTTTCGCTTATGTGAATACCATTCGTTCTATGGGACCAATTTTCGTCTTCGTGTATTCACTTCCTTTCTTTCCAATTGATTTAAGCTTGCTCAATGCTATTGGCGGGGTTTCAGTTGTCATTTGTATAGCACTTTTAAGTTATGTGGATTATCGGAAATCCAAGATGCAGCCCAAGAATAGTTTGCCAATAAACAGTAAGGAAATTAAAGGGATCTCCAAAGAATATTAATGTTCTGAAGTGAAAAAATGAAGAAAACGAAAGGTGGATTTTCATTCTGTCCGTGAGGGATGTTGTTTATTGTAAAAGAAAGAGCCTGCATTCAAAGACAGTATTGCAAAATGGAGGAGGGAAGTCAGCTGATCTGTGAGCGACACGACACGATTCGGTCGGTCCGATGCAATAGCTGTTGTAAAATGCGAGGATAACATGATTATTACAGCTGCATTTAAAGAAGGAGGTGACGCTGCACCTCCTTCTTTGTTAGAAAATTTCGAAACATACATAATGCAAATCAGCATTTAATATTAGCCTAAGGTTTATTAAGATACTTCTCCGATACTGTTGAACAAATTGCAAATATTGCGGATGTTCCTATAAAAAATGAATAAAGCAAAATCGCAAATTCCGAATAGAAAAATTCTCGTCTTCCTAGATACCCAAAACCACCAAAGATAAAAGGCACCATTATGGCGGAAAACAGGCTAAACACTACTAACACAGCAATCTTTAAAATTGTACTTGTTGCGATTGAACGAAACTTGAAAAATCGGAGAAACAAATTTATTACATAGTAAATCGGAAGATCAAAGAAAATAAAAAAGATAGTAATCCATGGGTAAAGTAAATCAATTTCGCTATTTTTAGGTATGGCAAATAGATGCATCGATGCTTTGTAAAAGATAACTCCAGAAAGGTAGCTTACACCAACAATTAACGTGTGTATCAGAAACCCTTTCATTCATATTGACTCCTTTTACCGAAACCTTTTTGTGATACCTTTAATTTAAATACATATAATTCCATGAATCCCATATTACCATGAATGAGACAGTCAATGAAGTGCAGGCAGTAATTAGAAAGTTGGGAGATAGTTATGAAGAAGATTGTAGGAGTTACATTTGCAGCTTCAGTGCTTGTATGCTTAGTGGTCGGCTCATTATTTCTGTTAAATAAATCGGATAATCCAACTAATAAATTTTTATTACCAAATGATTATGCAGGATGGGTAGAGGTAACTTTCGACCAAGTAGATTCCACATCATTAAAACATGAAGGAAATACTATTATTTTGGAAGTTCCTTCATCCGGAATAATAAAGACTTCAAGTACAAACGTAACGGGTCCTATGAGATTCTATTATGTTGATGAAAAGGGTACTCAAAAGGAAGTTTCTACTAATGTGGAAATGATTCATGGTGTCTCTACTACCTCCGGAACAGTAGGAAAGGCAGATGGCAAATCAGAAAATATAGCAGAAAAACTTAGCTTTTATGTAGGTACAAAAGAACAGTGGGATCAAGTAAGACCTTCCAAAGAACTATAAGTCATGCATCTTAACTAAAGTAAGGAGGAGCCCTCAGGGGCTCCYTTCTCATAGCTGAGGTTTTCCATAGTGTTAAGAGAAAGAGTATGTTAAGGTATCTGTAGTCTGTTAAAGATTAAGTATGGCATCATAGTACCGCGGGTATTTAATGGCACTGAATTCAGATGGAGGAATAACATTGAACAACAATCTTGAGAGGTACAAGCAATATAGACAAACACAAGTCAAACTACATACAAAAATTTTGGATGATTACATTGATGAAGTTAATTTCAAGCAGGCCGGTCATACTCTGGGTATTCTTAATAATCGGAATCAAGTGGTCATGGAACATGAGACTGAGTATGATGCTCTATATGACTTTAACATTTATGAAAGATTGCGTGCTGGCAAGAGTTCATTATCTCTTTTTGCAGAGAACTATTCCCCCGAGGATCAGATAGAAAACGAATTGATAGCATCAATGCTGCAGTCAAAGGCTTCTTTATACGAGGTCATACACGTCGATAAGACGGAAGGAGTGCTTGTGCTAAAAGACATTTTGAGTGATCTAAACGAGCTTATTAAAATCATTGATATTAGTTTGAGCAGTAACACTATAAGCAATCCCCTTCTCTATACACGAGTGCTCAATCTTGAGGGAATGAGCATGACATCTGGCTTAGGTTTTGTTTTTTCCATTGACCATAAAGACTATATTTTGAATCGAAGTCGGAAAATGATTAAGAAGATGAAAAGCGGGGATACCTCGCTGAACAACTTTATCACCTATTTTCATTTGAATCGTTCGGACGGTTTTTCTATGAGGTTTGAGGATGTAAAGTGAATTGAAAGAGAAAGGAGCAGCCATCAAAGGTCTGCTTCTTTTTTTTCGCTAACTGAGTCTCATATTTACGAAGCAAATAAAGACTCTCTTTTAAGTAGTCTGCTTCTTCTGTTGTTAGGTACTCTTTGGTCCCAGTCAGAAATGCAACATTGTCTAGCTGTATGTTTATCTTTAATTCTCTACCGATAAGTGAATCCAAACTTACCTCAAAAAAATCAGCAAATGCAATTAGCGTAACAAAATCAGGTTCACGGGTCCCTTGTTCATAATTTGTGATTTGTCCACGTGATAGGTTCATCAGCGATGTAAGTTCATACTGACTAATATTTAAATAGCAAGACACATTATGTGTCTGTTTTTTGGCTAGATTTATAGAGAATTTATCTTCATAGCATTTATTAAGAAATTAAACAATTAACAGACACAAAAGGTGTCCATTTCCCTTGGAGTTGAAATGATTTATCTTAAGTAATGCATTTGAGAATATATATAAGGCGATCACATGCAAGAAATCTAAACCAAATACCAAGAAACCCTTCAAGAAGAGACCATACTAACCCAAAGAATCAGCCTCTGCAAAGAATTCATCGACATCATTTTTGATTAGTATGAAGATCCATTGCTTTGTGCTGAGCCAGAGGGTAGCCATCTGGAACATTCATAGCAAGTTCTTCGGCCGTTATAGCTTCATGTGCATTAGCAATCTTAATGCTGAACTAAAAGAAACCTTACTTCGCCTAAATGACTCCAACCTGCAGACGGGAGGGCGCATCGTCTTAGACTGGCTTTGCAGGATCTCTGGACGACTCCGCATATTTTAGCGGATGTGTTCTGCGCGAATGGCTCGGAGGGGCAACCTGCTCAAAGCTTGCTCCCATGGTACGTTTGGCCAAGACGATTAAACAACATGAAGAGGGCATTTTACGGTGGTTCCACAGCCGAATGACGAACGGTTTGCTCGAACCATCGATAAAAAGAATTAAATTTTTAATAAAATATTGTAATTCTAGTTGTAATATATGATGCCTAAACACCTTTATTAGTGAAGTAGGATGAAACTACTATGCTAAAGAGGTTAGGACGGGCCTCTAATAGCATTGCCGCCCATTCATCCATCACTTCAAAATTATATATTTGGAGGATGGTATTATAATGGCTAATATTGTAGAAGTTCGGGTGGCTTGCTTCATTGATGATCCATGGATTTTATTTGGAACTGATGCAGTATCTGGTAGACAAACTTGGTTTGAAGGTAATAGTCGAGGGTTTACTTACTTTACCGAAAATCAACTGAGTTTATTTAAAATGGCACAGCACGTTGTTGTGAACTTCGGAAGTCAAACTGTCAATGTATATAATCAAGTAGGACCAACAAGAAAAAAAGTTACAGAGTCAAATGGAACAGTGGTGAGTCTTACGGCGGGTTCAACAAACACTAATAGTATGCAATATACTACTAGTATCAATAGTTCTGAAGCAAATATTTGGTTACGTGGGGCCTCGGCGAACCCACAGGTTAATTTATCTCCTGATATTGATTGGGATTATAATGTGAAAGTTAAAAGTAATGGTGAGGTAACAGTTCAAGGACACCATGATGGATACCCTAACCATGAAATTTATAAACGTATTGATGGAGGAAGCCCCGTAACCATTTTAAATTTTAATAAGCAAACACTTGCTTCATTATTCCCGCCTATGGAGCACAGTATTAATAAAACTGTATAAAGGCCTATTCCTCTCTTTAATAAGTACACTGTTACCCATAGTCTGGACACTTTGAAAATGTGTTCAGTCTGTGGGTACTTTTTTTTATATAGTAGTGTAATCACCGGAGGGGATTACAGCTATTTCGAGCTGATTAAAGAGACGTAGGTCAGGGATTAGGACGCATGACTCGCTATCTTTAAAATTACTTTACGTATCCCGCTCAGGTTACTAAAGCTACATACAAGTCGTAGATAGCCGTAAAGAGCGGTCTCTTTCGGATGTCAAAGCTGGATAACTGATCAAGAAAGCCTTTCATAAAAAGTGTTTTTAAAAGGGTTCTCGTTCAATTAAGATGACGCTTGAGAACGAGTTTGGAGTGATTTACAACCTGAAGAGAGTCCGCAGGTTTATGAAGAAATTTGACCTCTTTTGTCTAAATAGAAAATCAAATCCCTACAAACGTATGGCTTCCCTTATGGCCGCTCAGAGGCGGCTTATTTATCGACCATACTTAGATGCCTCAACAGGAGAAATCCTCTCATACAACCTATCTAATCTTCTTACATTGGACATTGCTACAGACACAATTGACACCTACTTAAAGCATCGACGGCTGAAGCTGTACTAGAATTTATTTATCCATTCAGATCAAGGGAGTCATTATACGAGCCCCAAATACCAAGAACTTTTAAAACAAGAAGGGTTAGGGCAATCCATGTCTAGACGAGGGAATTGCTGGGGCAATGCGCCACAGGAATCGTTTTTCGGCCACATGAAGGATCATTTTGACCAATCGTTATTATTCAACATTTGGAGAATTACAACGAAAGATCATCGTTATATTCGTTACTACAGCAATCATCGGTATCAGTGGGAATAAAAAAAGATGACCCTGTGCAATACAGGAATCATCTATTGCTAGCCGCCTAGAGATACTAGGCTTTTTCAAGTGTCCTTGACAAAGGGGCCAGATCAAAGAGAAGATAGGCCTTTTATATTTTAATTTGGAATTTTTTAATAAATAAACCTTTATAAGTATGTTATAATAAATATGGAAAAGAAAGGAGTGTATTCACAGATGTCTAAACCTAAATATCAGCGATTCTTATTTGGATTTTTCACTGGCCTTTTTTTAAGTTTCATTTTCGGTTTTCTTATAGCTATTATTGTTGCATCTACAACTGGGGAGTCAGGGAGTAGTGAATTAGTTCAAGATTGGCTCTGGTTTACATTTACATTGTGTATACCTTTAAGTATTAGTGTTGGTATTTCCTGTTACTTTTCATTTTATAAAAATGTTAGTCGTATAAGATACTGGGTTATCTCTGCTATTCTTGGACTTGTGAATGTTTTATACATGGGAACAATTGGTGCAATAGTTATTAATGGAGTAAAATTTGGTTATTCCAATATAAATATTAATGGTTATTTGCAATGGGGTCCTATTTATGCCCTTATATTCTTGCCAATTTCTACTTTTATTATAGGAATGCTCCTTAAAGGTTTACAAAAATCAGTAAAGGATGTCTCTTAAAATTAAAGTCTTTCCACCAAAGCAGAATATGAGATTAGCAAAAGAGTCCCTTTTAGGAACTCTTTTTACGTTCCGTAATCCAACTAATAAATTTTTATTACCAAATAATTATACAGGATGGGTAGAGGTAACTCTCAACCAAGTAGAATCCACATCTTTAAAACATGAAAGAAATACTATTATTTTTGAAGTTCCTCAATCCGGCAAAATAAAGACTTCAAGTAAAAAAAGTAACGGGTCCTATGAGGTTTTATTATGTTGATGAGAAGGGCACACAAAAAGAAATTCCTACTAATGTGGATTTGATTCATGGTGTGTCTACTACCTCCGGAACAATAGGAAAGACAGATGGCAAATCAGAAGATATAACATAAAAACTTAGTTTTTATGTAGGTACAAAAGAACAGTGGGATCAAGTAAGACCTTCCAAAGAACCATAAGTCCTGCATCTTAACTAAAGTAAAAAGGAGCCCTCAGGGGCTCCTTTTTCATATCCAACTGTAAACAGCCCACACTTGCCACATGCTTCAGATTAAATCAACCTACTCATTAGTCCTTTGATATTTTCTTAATTAGTTCTGCAACTGTCTGATCGATTCTATCTAACCGCTTCTGTACATTAAGCAATACAAAAAAAGTCACAGCGATAGGAAAACCTAGGTCAGTTACGATTTTAACGATTTGACTGACATCTAAAATTGTAGTATCCAATGTCTCTAACCTCCTTTTCTTACTAGTAAAAATGCTATTAGATTAACAACTATAAAAAATTCATAAAGAAAACCTTAATTTACGTCCGATAGACATTTTACGACGTATATATGTTGTAAAAAATGTATTTATTTTACTTACTAAGTAAAGGGAGAAGTAGAGGGGGGGATGGTGAGTGGTAAATGAGTTTCCATTAATAGAACAATGCCGGCAAGTGTTAAGAAGATTTGCTTGGCGAATGCAGTATAGGGCTCGAAAACAGAAGAATCATGAACTTTTATCGATAGACCTTAATTATGCCGGAAAAACGGAGGGGACCCTGAATATTTACATTGTTGAGTTAATACAAAGCATCCAATCCAAGAAGGGGCGCTACATTATTAAAAGGATTTACATAGATGGTTTGAATGAAAGAGAGGTAGCTAACGAGCTTCAAATATCTCAACAGGCGGTGAGAAAATGGAAAAAGAAAGGATTGGAGACCATGAGAAGGCAAGGGTTTTAGAAGATTTGCTACAAAAGGCTCAGGGTGGTGATAAAGGAAGTATCGAGATCATCTTGCAATATTTTGAGGAGGAAATTATATACCTGGCTAAATTTATTAAGATGCCAAAAGAGGATGCAATACAGACCTTGAAGCTGGAGTTGATTGAATATATCTTTCAAAAGGACAAGCAGAAGACAAGTAAGTTCGCGGAGAAGAAAGAGGGGGAAGAATAATACTAACGCGGATTAGGATGATAGGAGCAACCATTAGATGGTATGCTTCTTTTTTATTAATGTAAATATAAAATCAGTCTTTTCTTATCTATAAAGTTGCGAAGGGCTTTTGATGCTTTTATTAAATTTCGACAAAGTCAGAGGGAAACTCTTGATTTTGACGAAGTCATTAGAGATTACATAAAAAACAATTCTACCCCAAAGCTTCCCGCATTATATATAATTTCAGCAAACAATGTTTCCACACCTTACGGCAGAAAGGAAACCGCAATGGAAATTTACTTTACCGTAAAAAGCATCGGTAAAAGAAAGCCCTTCTTAACAAAAAAGGAACACATCCTCTCCTACGTACCAGCTACTCTGAAAGAGTTAATTACCGAAATCGTCGCTCATCACGTCCGAGAATACAACGAACGAAATGAGGAAAGCCAGCTCATAGCATTTTTAACAGAAGAAGAAATTAGCACGAAAGCGACCCTGGGAAAAGTAGGATTCGGCTCCAAGTACGATGATAGACAGGCGAACGAAGAAGCATCCATCCAAACTGCTCTTGTGGCTTTCGAGGATGGGCTGTATAAGGTGTTTTTGCGTGAAGAAGAAGTATTGGAGCTGAGTTCGAAGATTGACATTCAGGATGGGGATGACATCGCATTCATTAAATTCACGATGTTAGCCGGCCGACTATGGTAATAGAGGAGGGAATTTAATTGCTATCGTTTCAAAGGGAAGATGAAGCAGCTAAGCAGCTGGAACAATTGATATTTGAGAAATTGGAAAAAGAGCCTCGAGAAAGACGTTTGAACGTTCAAGAGATTGGAGTACTCCTTGACCAAATTCATGAGCAAAGTACGGAGGATTCCTATTTTGCCCCATTTATTTCTCTCATAAAGCAAAAGGCTGGTGGCTATCCGGCTGAGATCATGCGGTATTTAACCACACATATAACCGAGTACCCATACAGTATCGGTATGTACGTAGACCTTTTCGGACGAAGAACCCACGCGTTCATTTAGAAAGTATGGTGCGCAAGTTTTTTGCTCTCTATGATCTCACTAGTAACAACTTCTCGCTGATAGAGTACCTCACGACATCGGTTAAACAAACCGACAACTCGATGATTTCTTATGTGCTTGCCTATGAACTAGACCAAAACAATCGTGAAGTGTTTAATGCCCTTAAGGAAATTTTGTTCGGAGATAACAACACGGCCCTTCTGAATCGGGCTATGATTCGAGGTATCTTTTTCTGCCATCAAGAAGAGGCTTATCAAATGCTCGGCCAGATGCTAATCGCTGCGCGGCTGCAGGAAGGCCTGAGGCAAAGTATTGTTGAATCCATGGATGAAGGCACGATTGAGGCCTTTACGTATTTCCTTAAAATCATTATCGATAATGAATTCATCCGATACAGCTCCGTCATTCGGGCACTGGATGTATGGACGGGCCTTGCGCTTGAAGCGGCTAATACCAGGGTCGTCAAGCAATGCATCGAGTATGCGTACAGCTGTTTGAACGATGACGGTCTTTGTCGTGAGTGGTCGGAAAGTAATGATGTTCATAAGCTGTATTTCTCCCTATTGGCTACGGCTGTCAGGGAAGAGGACCGACTCCATGACCTATTCCAGTTCATTATGGAAAATGGGGCAACGTACCAAAAAATCGTAGTTCAATATTTCCTGACACAAAGTCAGAATAACGAGCTTCGTTTTTCCCTTTCCGTTCCTTATATAGCGCAATCCGATTTGGAGCTGCAGTCGCTTGTCATTGCCAATTACGTGTATAAGTGGTCGAGCATTTGGCGAGGTCATCCGGATTATGGAACCATCAAGAACAAACCTATCATCGAACGAGTCGCCATACTAGAAAGGAAAGAGGAGAGGGTCCGGCAATTCGAACTTTTTAAAACGATGCTAGTCCAAATGCCGAAGCTGGAGATGGCGGAAAAGTCAAAAGTCTTTGACTGGATGACGTATTCCCACTCCACCGATGCAATCGCCAATAAGATGCTGTATATCACGGCTTATGATCTGGACCCTGATTTCATCGCTCAGGTGATTGCCCTTAAGGATCGAGTTAGTCCCGATCTACGTAGTGCGTTGATCCGGTCCTTTACGAGCGATGTAACAAATCCCGTTCAGAGGCAGCTTCTCTTTGATTCCTTATCCGACAAAAGTATATCCAACCGCGAAGCGGCGTTAACTAGAATTAATGAAATGAAGATTACTCCGCTGGATGCCGAAATGATTCAGGGACTGTTGAAATTAAAGACCGGCGCCATTCGGCAAAGCGCCATCAAGATTCTGCTAAAGCAGGACCTAGATCAGCTTGACCATTCTATTGAAACGCTTATCGAGAGCCCAGTGGAGCTGCAACGTTTAGGCGCTTTGGAGATGCTCTGTGTTTTGAAGGAAGATGACCAGCTGGTTACACAGTTTGAACGGGTGAAGCCTCACCTTGCATCCATTAAGGAGCCTTCGGATAAAGAGCGTTTGCTGGTCGATCGTTTGCAGCAGAAGGAGCAGAAGGGCATCCACAACGGATTCGGTTTATTTAATCCAAATAGGCAGCAGGAGCTTCACGAGCTTCCGGACTATTCGGGTGTCCATGTAAAAGACTTCTTTGAGATGTCGATCACAAAAATTAAGGCATTTCTACAAGGCTTATCTGACTTGGTCCATACGCATCGGGACTATGAATATACTTCCGAAAGGTACGCTGGCAGTAAGGAGAACTATCTGCTGGGGGCAAGGTTGGATCGTCTAAAGGGATACCAGAAGCAAGAACATGAGAAAACGCATTTAGAAGGTTATCCGCTAGCGGAAGTATGGGAGCGCTACTTACAAGAGAGTGGGCACACGCCACAAGAGCTCACTCAGATCGCTTTTTATTTCGCTTCGGAACCCCTGTATAAGTACTTTTCGGATAAACTGACAAGCTGGGAAATAAATCGTTATAAGCCCTTGGGGGATTGGGGAAAAAAATGGTTGTCGGAGTTGTACCCGACGGAAGCGATTATTGCTTTCTTTGAATTTATTCAGGACCTGCCGTATCTCCCACATACTCGGCAAATCCTATTAGCATATTTCCATGACAGCAGTAAGGAAGAACGGTTTTCTATGTCCAGTAAAATCCTAAATAAAATCATCTGCGCTTTACAGGAGATGGAGCTGGAGGAAAATTCGAAAGCATGGTCAACCCTTTCTTCCCCATGGAGCTCTTGGTGTCGCAGTCTCGCCTATGACGATCACTCCTTTCTCGAGTATTTCGCGATGACTCTGAATCTTGATAGGTTAACTCATTATGAAGATTTTCACCCGGAGCTCAAGGAATTTGTTCGAGCGCATGATTTGGGCCTCATCGATGATGAAGAACTATATAAAGAAATCATGACCCGAAAACGTAGGAGCCAGCAGCACATTCGAACGATCACTGAGAAGAGGATTGACTTCGTGAAGGAAAATCCCTCGATATTTCGGTTTAAGGAGAAGGTCCTCTCCGTAATTCTGGAATTGGAACTGAATCGTGGCGATTTACCAACGGATGTATCCGACCTTGCAATGGGTATCCGTTATTATGAGGGGATGGAATATTTCATTGCGATTTTATCAGGCCTCGATCAGGATGCGTTTGTGCGTGGCTATATTTACGGCAATCGGACTAAGAAGGAAGCACTTAGCCATCTCCTTCGCGTCTGTCATCCGAAAGAAGGCGACGATGCTCAGAAGCTCGCAGAAATGCTGAAGGGAAAAAACATTTCCGAAAAGCGGCTGCTGGAGGCGGCGATGTACGCCCCACAGTGGATCGAGCTTGTTTCCGAGCATTTGAAGTGGAACGGGCTGCGAAGCGCTGCGTGGTATTTTCACGCCCACGTCAATGATAGCTTCTCCGCAGAGAAGGAAACGATAGTCGCCCACTATTCACCGATTTCGCCGGTGCAATTCAACGATGGGGCCTTAGACGTCAACTGGTTCACGGAAGCATATCGGGAGTTAGGCGAGAAGCGATTCACTGTACTGTATCAATGTGCCAAATATATCTCCGCGGGAGCCAATCACCGCAGGTCACAGCTGTTCGCAGATGCTGTACTTGGCAAACTGAACTGAATGAAATCCGGGCATCTGTGGAGGCCAAGCGGAATAAAGATCATCTGCTTAGTTACAGCTTAATTCCTATCGGTCAAGATCGCGACCGTGATGTGCTCACAAGATATGAATATATTCAGCAGTTCCTCAAGGAGAGTAAGAAGTTCGGGGCGCAGCGCAGTGCAAGCGAAGCAAAAGCTGCGGCCATTGCCCTTGATAATTTGTCTCGAAATGCAGGGTACCAAGATGTGATTCGTCTCAAATGGGATATGGAAGCGCGGAAGATGGAAGAAATTCTACATCTTCTTGAGCCGGTAGTGATTGACGATATTGAAGTGAAGCTTGTTATTGATGAGTCCGGCCGGGCTGATATTGAGGTGGCTAAGCCAGGCAAAATACTGAAATCCTTGCCATCCAAGTACAACAAGCATCCTTATATCATTTCCTTGAAAGAATCGGTCTCCAGCTTAAGGGATCAATATAAGCGGGCGAAGAGCGAGTTTGAGAAATGTATGGAATCTGAAAGCACCTTTACGTTTAAAGAGCTTTCGAGTTTGTTGAAGAATCCTACAATCGCTCCTCTTCTTCAAACACTTGTCTTTAAAACCGGAGATCGGCTCGGATTCTATGAAGAAGGTCAATTAGTTGGCGTGACTGGCGGAGGAGCTTACCCTTTGTCCACGGAAGATACTCTATGCATTGCGCACCCGTTTCATTTGTATAAAAGCGGGGAGTGGAGCTTATACCAGAAGTCACTTTTCGATCGGCAGTTGAAACAGCCTTTCAAACAAGTATTCAGAGAACTATATTTGCCCAATAAAGATGAGTTTGAGAGCGGTTCAGTTACGAGACGGTACGCCGGCCATCAAATTCAGCCAAAGCGGGCCGCCGCTCTGCTGAAAACTCGGCTTTGGACAGT
>NZ_JBFTQB010000045.1:0-13885 GCF_056398785.1 Paenibacillus sp. 01T422
GAACAAGCTCGGGGATAGGCGGATGCGGAAAATGAAGCGGTGCCATAATGGAAATTACGGGGCGATCATTGCTAGCCTCATTGGCTCCCGTAGTGCTTCCTCTCGTGCAACCACTGATCAAAATAACCATCAACAGCCCGATGATACAGAGACGACCGCGCTTAAAAGTTTTCACGTTTACCTGTGTGTTCATGATCCTTCCCCCTTGCTACAGCAGCGTTTTGCGGTCATAATCAGAGGAAATGATTATCCGCCAGACAGATGATTATTGCTCTTCACGACAGACTTGACTACAATACATAGATACAGAAATGATCATCCTAAGATAAGGTGTTGGCTGCGATGCCCAATTTAAGTTTCCTCAGCAAAATGACCATGTTCGGGTTTTTACTCAGCACGCTCCCGGTTATTTTTATCGGTGCTTTTGCCTTCATAACCTCGTCGAATGAGATCCAAAAAAATGTAAACGAAGGTAAAATGCAGTTAATCACCCAAATCAACTCCAATGTAGAGCAGAAATTAACGACTGTCAACCATACACTTAATCAAGTCATCAACTCCACCGTGCTCAAAAAGGCAATGGACATGCCGTTAACTGTAAACGATTTCATGATGTATGACGATCTGCGCAGCGAGATTCGGTATATGCAATCTTTTGACACGAAGCTGGAAGATGTCATCTTGGTCAATGCCCGCGAGAACTGGATGATTAAGAATTCGGGGTTGTACCGTTTTGACGGCTACCCTTTTTATGATAAAATGCTGAACCTGATGAACACGCAGGAGAACAGCACATGGATTTTGAACCCGTCGAAGTGGTTTTTTACGGAGGAAAATGCTCGGAGCGTAACCTGCGATTACAGTATCTCATTGGTCAAAAAGCTGCCAACCACCGGGCTGGAGAAATACGGTTTGGCGATGGCTAACATTC
This sequence comes from Paenibacillus sp. 01T422, assembly GCF_056398785.1. Taxonomy (NCBI): domain Bacteria; kingdom Bacillati; phylum Bacillota; class Bacilli; order Caryophanales; family Paenibacillaceae; genus Paenibacillus; species Paenibacillus sp. 01T422. Next base: position 932 of record NZ_JBFTQB010000045.1, read on the forward strand.
CTGCCTGTTCCCTGCAGGATTTGATTCAAAGCGATACCAAACATCTCGAGGACATCCTGATTATGGACGAGCACAATCAGATTCTCATGCATCCGGATGCCAGCCTTATTGGCAAATCGATTACCGAGGCCGGCCTGAAGGATCTAAGCCAGCTCAAGGCGCCTACAGGTCAATTCACGGCGGATATCAACGACAAGAGCTATTCTGTGAGCTATCTGCATTCGAACTTGAATAATTGGACTTATTTGTCTTTAACCTCCATCGACAGTTTGACCACAGAATCACGCAAAATCGGAATCTACACCATCTACGTCTGCATTCTGATGCTGCTTCTGTCCATGCTGCTCGCTTGGCTCGGTTCGCGCAAAATGTACTCGCCTATCCAGCTCCTGCTCAATCAAATCGGAGGCCTCGTTACCGTGAACCAGAAGCGGAAGGCCAACGAGTTCCAGATGATCAGCGAGCATGTCCATACGTTGTTCCAATCCAAGTCCCAGCTGGAAAGAGAGGTTCACCAGCATATCGGCCAGGTGCGGACCTTCTTCTTGATCAAAGCTTTTCAGGGTCATATCAAAACAAGCGAGCTGCCCGATAAATTAGCCCAATTCGGCTATACGAAGCATGTGGACGAATGGAAAACAATGTCCGTCATTACGCTGCAGATCGACTCCATCGACAATACGCGTTATGAAAAAAGGGACATGGAGCTGCTGCTTTTCGCCGCACACAATATGATTGAGGAGCTCATTCCTTCCGAGCAGCGGCTTGCTCCGGTCATTATTGATCAGACGGTGGTGACCTTGATTGGAAGTCCAGACAGCGAGGCTGCCGCTTTCCGCAACAAGGTCTACGCCTTGACGGAGCAGATGCAGCAGCATATCTTCAGCTATCTGAATCTGCATGTCAGCATCGGAATGAGCCTTCCCATCCATGCTTTTTCGCAAATGTCGATCGCCTACAAAGAAGGACTGGAAGCTCTGAAGCATCGTATCAAGCTCGGCGAGGGCATCATCATTCAGTACGAAAATATTAACTCGGGCAAACATTTCTTGAATCTAAACTATCCTAAGCCGCTCGAAAATGAGTTGATGGACGCCATCAAGGTGGCTGAAAAGGATAAGTCCAAAGAGCTGCTGCGACAGCTCCTGCAAGCTGTATTCGCCGCGCCGCTTTCGCCGCAGGAATACCAGATTCCGCTGGCTCGGCTGCTCAATAACCTGCTGATGGTGATGCAGGAATCCGGCATCTCTTTGAATCAGATTCACCCGAACAAGGGCTCACTCTTCGAGGAGCTGTTGAATCTGCATATGACGGCGGAAATCGAAGACTGGTTCTGGACAGAGGTCATCCACCCGCTGATCCGCATCTACCGTGACCGGCAGGATGAGCAGTACCACAATATTTCAGAGAAAATTATCGATCTTGTGCAAAAATATTACGATACCGACCTTACGTTGGAAGAATGCGCATCCAGATTGCATTACAATGCGAATTATCTAAGCAGCATTTTCCGCAAAGAAACGAATTGCTCCTTCAGCGATTACTTATCCGCCTACCGGTTCAATATGGCGAAGAAATGGCTGCTCGAAACAGATATGCCAATCAAGGATATCTCGTCCAAGCTGCGCTATAACAATTCACAGAACTTCATTCGGTCCTTCCGCAAACAGGAGGGTATTACCCCAGGGCAATACCGCGATAAGCAAAAGGAAGGCGTCGCTCCATAGCGCCAAACTGCAGCCAACGCCAAAAGCCTCCGGAGCCACCAAGCCATCGTTGGTGGTTCCGGAGGCTTTTGCCTCTTCGTTAAACTAGGGTGAGCTAGCTGGTTGTCCAGCTTTCTACTCGCTTGGATCTACGGCTGCCTTCAGAGCGGCACGGTTGTTCCATAAGAACGAAACAACGCTGTTGCGTTCTTCAAAGAACGCTTCTTTTTCATCCAAGTAGTCATTACCACGCCCATGTACGCTGAACCTATCATCGTTGTAGTTCATCAGCGTCCACTGCCCCCCACGCTTGTTATCAGCGAACACAAGGTATAGTTTCTGGCCCGAAGGATCCCACTTCGCATACGACGAAAAGTTGTCCAAAATCAAGCCAATGTCATCCTTCTTTTTAATTTGCATGATCTTATCTCCTTTTCATATTTATATAGGCATATTTAGTAGAACAGGAACATAGTAAACGAGAATGCCTGAAAATGTTGTCGGACTGTGCAGCTGGCTCATAGGAACCTTTGTCGAATGGCAAATCTCCTGGCATTTCATGAGACTAGCAGCCTGAAACAGCAAAATGAGCCGAGGACACGAAGTCCTCTGGCTCACTTTGAATCTAACTAATAGTCTTGCAGATGCTCCAGATGAAATAGATGGAAATTCTACCGGTAACCTGCGCAGCTCAGCGGCTGGGAATGAAATAGCGGTAGAAGCTCCATCTAAATCGCTGGTAGCTGGGCAATAGCTGCTATTTTCGGCGAAATTAACGCGAGAAATTCCCGTTATTTGCACTTAATTGGAATAATTATGGAAAATATCAGCAGGAATCGGCGTTATTGAAAAGTAATTCATCCACGCGTATCCCATCATGCAATTAACCGTGCAACAGCCTACAGTCCTGCCGCCGCATAAACTTTGTCAAAGCCCGCCTTGGAGCGCTGCACCAAGCTCTCCGGGGAATCCGTAGGAGGCGTAGCCGTCAAAATTTCCTGCGAAACAGCGCCTTTATAGCCGATCTTCGCCAAAGCTTGCAGGAAGCCCGCCAGGTCGATCACGCCTTCGCCTGGGTACACACGTCCGTTATCCAGCACATCCTCTACCGGAACGTCCGGCGCGTCGTTGATGTGGACGTGGACGATCTGCTCAGGGTGCAGCTTCTCGATGTCAGCTGCCGTTAAACCGTTCGTGTACCAGTGGTACGCGTCGTACAGCAAACCTACATTGCTCTCGCCGATCGCATCAATCCAATCCAGCGTCTCCTCGACCGTCCAGATGAACGGATGCTTCCAGCGTGTGCGCAGGTGATGCGGCCCCACGAACTCTAGACCAAGACGGATGCCGTATGCGCCAAGGATTTGCGCGCAAGTGCGCAACCTGCGCGTAGCCAGCGCCATGAAGTGCGCGGCATTCAGATCCGTCGACGGCAGAACGTACGTGCAGCAGCTTGTACAGCCAAGCGCTGCAGCCGCTGCGGCAGCTTGTGTCAGCTTCGGCAGGTCGGCGCGGAAGCGCTCCTCGGACGCGCGCCATTCCACCGGTAGACCGATGGAACCCACCACAAGGCCATGTTTGCCCAGCAGCTCGCGAGCACCATCTACGCTATGGCTTTCTACTAGGGCAAGCGCGTCGATATCGACGGCTTCAAAGCCGTATTTTGCCGCTAACTCGATGAACTGCTCATTGCTTTCCAGCTTGCCAAGTCCTGCTCCCGTTAACCCTCTAAGCATCGTGTTTCCCTCCCGAATTAGATGTCCCAGTTTAGTTTAACTTCATTCCCTGTCCGGGAAGATTCATAGATAGCATCGAGAATTAAATTGTTCGTAAAGCCGGATAGCGCGGATGTAATCGGCTGTTTGCCTTCGCGAATGCACGATAGGAAATGTCTGCTTAGACGCAAGCGTTCTCCTTCATCATTCTCAGGCTTTTTCAAATCTGTCTCGATAGCCCGATTGAATTTCTCTGTCAGCAGTTTGCCGGATGCTCCTTTGTAACTTGCGCCGCCATCAGTACCCATCAGATGAATGAATGGCGTATTGTCCGTATCCATATGAACTGCCCAGCTCACTTCCAACGTCAACGTGCTGCCGTCTTCCATCCGGATGAGTGCTGTAGCCAAATCTTCCACATCATACGTGCCGTTCCAATTCGGCGTCCCCCACGTACCAATCCCCTTTTTGCGAGGACCGAATTCCGCATAAGTAGCACCAAAGACGGAAACTGGCTTCGGATTGCCCATCAGGTAGAGCGCAAGATCCAACATGTGAACCCCAATATCAATCAACGGGCCTCCGCCCGATTCGTCCATTTTCGTAAACCATGTGCCCCAGCCTGGGATGCCTTTGCGGCGGAACCAGCCTGTTTTGGCTGTGTAAATTTTGCCTAGCTCACCAGCTTCAACCTGCTCTTTGATCAGCTGCGGTACAGCTTCCCAGCGCATTTGGTGACCGATCATCACCACTTTGTCCGAAGCTTCGCTCGCTTTCAGGATCTGCTTGGCTGCTTCAGCATTAATGCCCATTGGCTTCTCAATCAGCACGTGCTTGCCGGCTTCGATAGCTTGTACAGCAAGGGATGCATGATGTTGGTTAGGCACACCAATAATGACAGCATCTACATTGTCGCTTTGAATAAGTTCCTCAGGGCTAGCTGCTACGTAGGCAATGCCGTACTCTTGAGCTTTTGCTTGCGCCAGAGGCAAGTAGGCGTCTGTGATCTCCGTAATTTCACAGGAATCTGCCAATTTCGAGAACTCGCGTATATGCACGCCGCCGATGTTACCAGCACCAATAATACCTATTCTAATTTTACTGCTCCCCACGCCTAGTTCCTCCTCATATGTACATCCTGTATGACCTGCTTTTATGATAAAATAAAGGCAGTAGAAAAACGCACCTATATTTCGGAAAACGTCCCATTTCTTCGAAGGAGATTAGCTGAGTATGACGTATTTTCCCGACTATTTGAAAACGTACCCAAACATGCACTCCTCCTTCCCTTTTCATATCAGCAAAAATACGCTGGGGCACGGCTTTCGCGCACATCGCCACGATTTCCTCGAGCTGTCCTATGTCATTGAGGGCACGGGATCAGAAAGCATTAATGATGTCAATCATGAGATGAGGACAGGCACTTTCACGTTCGTGCTGCCTTATCAGGTGCATGAAATTTTCACGGACCCTGGTCAGAAGCTGGTCTTGTATAACTGCATGTTCAGCATGGACCTGCTGATGGAGTCGGGGAGTGATCCCGGTCTGTCAGGGCTTCTAGGTGAGATGACAGCCTTGCCGCCCTATGTCCAGCTGCAGGGACAGGACCAGCAAATGATGCTCGCCCTCCTTGAGGAGATGTTTCAGGAATACAACGGCACCGAACGATACAGACAGACACTTCTAAAAGGCAAACTTAAAGAAATTCTCATCCGCTTCGACCGCCATCGTTGGAAGCAAGCCCCCCTTGCAGAGGCAGCAGCGATTCCGCTTCATGGTGCGAAGACGCATCACTCGGTTTGGCCTATCATTCATTATATTCATCGCAACTATCAGGAAGAGCTGGCCTTATCGGACCTTGCTTCGAAGTTCGCGATGAGCGCTTCACGGATCTCCGAAGTGATCAAGCAGACGACTGGCCAGACTTTCGTCCATTTCCTGCACGACCTGCGGCTGCGCCATGCTTGCAGTCTGCTCGTGTCCACAGAGATGAGTGTAACGGAGATTGCGCTAGAGGTTGGATATGGCTCATACAAAACGTTCTCCCGCATTTTCCGGGAAAGCAAAGGCATCGTGCCCAAAGATTATCGCAAAGCAGAGCATCATCGCCGGATAACGTGAGCAGGGAGTCGTCCCAGTTAGGTTAGCAATGGTCTATCTCTTCCTCCAAGCGATTATACTTAACATAGTATATTTGACTACGAGGAGAGTGCTGATCTTGTCCAATGAGTTTGTTGCACGTTCTTTGGAAGAAGTGCGATTCTGGTCCCGAATCATGAAGGAACATTCGCTTTTTCTAAAGCTTGGTTTTCGCTGCGAAGACACACAACTCATTCAGGAAGCGAATCAATTTTACAGCATTTTCGAGCAAATTGAAGGCAAAGCCCATTCGTATAACGAGGCGACTGATCCCGCGCAGATTCAACGTTTTAACCTAGAAGCGCACACAGCCGCAACACACATTTGGGCTTTTAAAAGAAAAGTTCTTGGCCTGATCATTCAGTGTAAGCTGCCAGGGGGCAATAACTTCCCTTTACTCGTTGATCATACGAGCCGAGAAGCCAACTATTTCAGGAACCGACTAGAGGAATTAAATACAGGAAGACTGGACCCATTGCCCGATGCAATTATTCATGAAAATGTTTTCTTCCTGCRCATTATGGCGGATCATGCCAAATTCATCGGACATCTGCTTGACCCGTCAGAGCGTCAATTAGTCGAGCAAGCCCGCAATTTCAGCCATGATTTTGATCAGCTGTTATTTCAAGCGATCGACCTCAGCGGCATGCGGCCGCAGTCGCAAACGGAGCCGCTTCTGGATCAATTCCTGGATCAGAATCGCGTTTCCGTCGTCTCGCTGCGAGACTTCAAGAAGACGGCCAGAGATTTAATCGAAGCCTGCAAGATCAAAAGCATCATTCATCCACTGCTCGCGGACCACGTGTTTCGGGAGGCCGAGAGGTTTCTGTTCATTATTGATGCTTTTGAAGTGGCGCTCACGGGGAAACAGGCCGGAGCCTAGAAATAAAATGCTAAGGCCGCTGCGGAGGGGATGTATCCCTTTCTTTGGCGGCCTTTTTGAATTAGGTGGAACTGTGGTCCTCTATTTTAGCGAAACTAGCTATTTTGCGCGATTAGTGGGAACTACAGTCCTCTATACCTCTATTTCCAAGCTATTCCATGGCTTTCATCCCAAAATAACGCCCTGTAGTTCCCCAAAACGGCCACCCCCTGCTCATCGGGCTTAAATAACGTCCTGTAGATCCCTCGCACGCACGTTCGAACATTACTTTACAAGCAACCTCACGATCATCTCCGAAATAAACCGCTCACTATCAGGCGATACTACTCCAATCCCCCACATGCCTCTGCCTCCATATATTCCTTGACAGGAATATTCCGAATAAAGTATATTTTAAGCATGAATTCGACTATGAGTGCTCTCGCCGAGCCCAACCGATTACACATTGTCGAACTCTTGCGTGACGGTCCCCTCACTGTAGGGGAAATCGCCGATCGACTTGGGCTTAACCAGCCCCAAGTTTCCAAACATCTCCGCGTCCTCAGCGAGGCCGGAATCGTGGAGGTTCAACCGATCGCCAATCGGCGGATCTATAAGCTGCGGCCCCAGCCGCTCCAAGAGCTAGATGCCTGGGTGAAGTCTTTCCGTCGCATTTGGGATGAGAGCTTCGACCGCTTGGACGCCTATTTGCAGGAATTGCAAAGCAAGGAAAGAAATTCGGATGACAAGCCTTAGCGCTGTCGCCGCGAGACTGCTGCGGGTCCCACTTCAAAGTGGAAGAGAGACCCGACCTGCTCCTAACTTTACCCGTACAGATTGATCCTATCTTAAACTTATGGAGGTATTCACCCATGTCCGAAGCTACAAACGCCAGCTCATTAGTCATTACACGCACATTCAACGCTCCCCGCGAGCTCGTCTTCGAATGCTGGACGAAGCCCGAACATCTGATGCACTGGTGGGGACCAACAGGGATGCAGCTGGAAGTATCCACGTGTGATGTTCGTCCAGGCGGCATGTTCCACTTCAGCATGAAATCCCCAGATGGCTTTCAAATGTGGGGCAAATTCGTTTATAGCGAAGTTTCCCCTCCGGACAAGCTCGTGTACACGAACTCATTCTCCGATGCGGATGCGAACACAATACGTGCTCCGTTCAGCCCAGTTTTCCCACTTGAAATCTTGAATATCGTAGCTTTCGAAGAGCAAGATGGCCAAACAACTGTCACGACTAGCGGTGGCCCTGTAAACCCAACCGAAGAAGAAGCTGCTTTCTACGCTTCCATGATTGAGAACATGGAACAAGGTTTTGAAGGTACTTTCCGTCAACTCGACGATTACTTGACGAAGCTTGCTTAACGCCCTATGCACCGACTCACCAGAGCCGGTGTTTTTTTCTCCTTCGCTAGTCCTTTTACCATCCATCCCCTCCCTGGATTGTCCGCCAGACGTCACAAAAAAGCCCTCTCCAACCGAATAGTATAGTAAGCTGTATATAATTCGGCAGCATTCGACTGAACCCAAAGGAGACAAGCTCATGTTTCGCCATAAAATGATGAAACCCAGTGCGGCGCTTCTGCTGACGGCTGTACTTTTTGCTGGCGCTGCACCGGCGTCCGCACTATACTCCCCTTCGGTGAACGCCGTTACCAAGCAGGTAACCGCCCAGGGCAAATCCTATAACGTAAGCGTCGTTACGGTCGACTTGACCGATCCAACATTGGAGCTCGCTCCTGCCTTGGCTGACGGTGGCATTGGTCATGACGCTCCGCTTTCAGCGATCGCAGAGCGCGAAGGAGCCGTTGCCGCGATTAACGGCACATTTTTCAACGCCTATGAGTCTAACCCCTATATCCGCTATTCTAACGGGACGATGGTACAAGACGGTGAAGCTCTTCACTCCGGCGAAAATCAAACCTTTATTCTGAATCGGGATAAAGTACCCGATATTCAGTTCGTGGACCTCGACATCGCCGTGCGCGTCAGTGAAGGTAACGAAACTTACACCATTAACCCTTGGGGGGTTAACAAGTATTACGGTGAGGACAGCACCGATCAAGTGATCTGGTATACCCCGGACTTTGGCAGCTGGATCAGCTTCCCGAACGGGACGAAAGTCGTCATCGAGGATGGACTCATCACTCGCATCACGAACGATTCCGTGCAGGTTCCCCCCGGCGGTTACGTTCTGTATGTAGGCAACAGCGCCRACAACCGGCAGCACGTCCTGCCGAATCTAGACGTCGGCGATCGCGTCACGAAGGAGCTGCTAGCCAAAGGTGAAGGCGGCAGCTCTCTGAACGCCAAGTCGTGGCTGGCGGCCATCGGGGTTGGGCCGAAGCTGGTCACGGACGGCGCTGTCGATCTCGACGTTACGCGGGACGGCTTCTCTGACCCGAAGGTGACGCAATCCCTAGCTGCGCGCAGCTTCATCGGCATCGACGGGTCTGACCATCTCGTGATGGGCACCGTGCCGAGCGCAACGCTTTCCCAGCTCGCCGCCATCACCCTTCAGCTCGGGCTGAAGGAAGCCATGAATATGGACGGCGGGTCCAGCTCCGGTCTGTATGCCAACGGCACCATGCTGACCTATCCCGGCCGCGAGCTGAGCAATGCGCTCGTCGTGCGCAAGCTGGACAAGCCGAAGGTGCAAATCGACATCAACGGCCAGCCTGTGTATGACTATAGCGGCTTTATCGTCAAAGAGACGACCGTTGTTCCGATCCGTCCTTTCATCACCGCGATGAATGCCGGTTTTCAGTGGGATGCCGCGCCCCGAACGGCCACAATTACGAGCGCAGGCGTGACGATGAAGCTGAAGGACGGGAGTTCCACAGCGACGGTGAATGGCAAATCTGTCTCCGTGCCTGTCCCTCTTCAGATCATGGAGGACAGCCGCATGTATGTTCCTCTCCGCCTCGTCGCGGAGTCTCTTAACAGCAAAGTGGACTGGAACAGCAGCTTGTACAGGGCATCCGTTCGCCTACCTTAATAATGGATTATGTAACCACCAAAAGACCTGAGGGCAAGCCTTCAGGTCTTTTCATTCCCCACTACATTTAACCATCACCAATCAGGCAAAAATCTTCAATTTGACCGGTATCCAGAATGGCATCGATATCAATACGCTGAATGCGATTCCTGACTTCGTCCACAACTTTGTCATTCGCAGTCCCTTTGATATACATGAAGGCGACATCTGTTTTGGAAATCCGACCTATACGGAGGGCTTCCATCCGAAGGGAAGGATGTTTGATTCTTCGGCGGATGAGTGACGTATTGGTGCGCAGCGTTTCTGTAAAGCTCTCGCGAGGCCCCCGGACGACAGCTTCCACGTTGGATTCTGTAATTCCGCGCGACTCCCATCCCCTGGTGCTGACGATGAGTCCTAGCTGGCAGTTATCCAGCAATACGGCGGTATCCCCGGATAGTATTGCATCGCAAAGATCCTCCATCAACTCGGTTTTGCTCACACCGCCTAAAGGAATAATGTATCGTTCCAGGGCACCTGGAATATCCGTTAACATACGGCCATCCAAGTTCCGGAAGTCCCCTGAGAACAGCATAAGCGATTCTAACAATTCATGAATGGAAGTTGGATCAGCCAATCCATCTGTGAATATAATTGCAGCTGGCAGCTCGCCCGATACTCCGATGCCGAGCTCTCTGATAATAATGTCGCTGCTTTCCCCCAGAATATCGATAAACTGCGCTATATTTTCAGATAGACGGGGGGTTAGCGATGGAGCGGCAGTCGTAGACATAGGATCACCCTGTTTGTGGTTTAGCTATTTGTACCGTTCCCTTATTCTGGATGCATTATGTATCACATCCAGTCACATTTTTGCGTGCTGATTCATTGAGTTTTCTATCCCATAACGCTTATAATAAAACGAGAAAAAGTTTAAAAGAAAAGGTGTCATTTCATGAGCATATTAAATGTAGAAAGATTAAGTCACGGCTTTGGAGACCGCGCCATCTTCAACGACGTCTCGTTCCGCCTGCTCAAAGGGGAGCATATCGGACTCATCGGTGCTAACGGAGAAGGTAAATCTACCTTCATGAACATTATTACAGGCAAGCTGCAACCGGATGATGGCAAGGTTGAATGGTCCAAGCGCATGCGCGTTGGCTACCTGGATCAGCATGCCGCCCTGAGCAAAGGCATGAGCATCCGCGATGTCCTGAAGGGAGCTTTCCAATATCTGTTCGACATGGAACAAGAAATGAATGACATGTACGGCCGGATGGGCGATGTGACCCCGGAAGAGCTTGAACAGATGCTGGAGGATGTCGGTACGATTCAGGATACGTTGACGAATCAAGACTTTTACATGATCGATGCCAAAATCGAGGAAACCGCTCGCGGACTAGGCCTCACTGATATCGGCTTAGAGAAGGATGTTAACGATTTGAGCGGTGGTCAGCGGACGAAGGTGCTTCTGGCGAAGCTTTTGCTGGAGAAACCCGACATTCTGCTTCTCGATGAGCCTACCAACTATTTGGATGAGCAGCACATCGAATGGTTGAAGCGTTATTTGCAAGAGTATGAGAATGCCTTCATTCTAATCTCTCATGACATTCCGTTCCTGAACAGCGTTATCAACCTGATCTATCACATGGAAAATCAAGCTTTGAACCGCTATGTTGGCGATTACGATCACTTCCAGCAAGTACACGAAATGAGGAAACAGCAGCATGAGTCTGCTTACAAACGCCAACAACAAGAAATTTCCGAATTAAAGGATTTCGTAGCCCGTAACAAAGCGAGCGTCGCGACGCGGAATATGGCCATGTCCAGACAAAAGAAACTCGACAAGATGGACGTCCTTGAACTAGCGAAGGAGAAGCCGAAACCTCAATTTAATTTCAAAGAGGGCCGCACGTCTAGCAAGCTCATTTTTGAAACGACTGATCTTGTTATCGGCTATGATCAGCCGCTATCCAGACCGCTTAACCTGCGGATGGAACGCGGTCAGAAGATTGCGTTAGTCGGTGCCAACGGTATCGGGAAAACGACCTTGCTGCGGAGTATTCTCGGCGAAATCCAGCCTGTTTCCGGCTCTGTTCAAAAAGGAGAGCACCAGCAAATTGGTTATTTCCAGCAGGAAATCAAAGATTCCAACAATAACACTTGTATCGAAGAAATATGGAATGAGTTCCCATCATTCACGCAATTCGAAGTGCGCGCGGCGCTAGCCAAATGCGGTCTCACCACGAAGCATATTGAGAGTAAAGTTGTCGTACTGAGCGGCGGCGAGAAGGCTAAAGTCCGTCTCTGCAAGCTGATCAACCGCGAAACGAACCTGCTGGTACTCGATGAGCCGACCAACCATTTGGACGTAGACGCTAAGGATGAGCTCAAACGTGCACTGCAAGCCTACAAGGGCAGCATCATTCTGATTTCCCACGAACCGGATTTCTACCGTGATGTTGTGACAGAAACTTGGAATTGTGAGTCTTGGACAACGAAAGTATTCTAGGAAATAAGAAGTGGCCATCTTTGAGTAGATTTATCTACTTGATGATGGCCTCTTTTTTGAAGTTTCTCTGACAAAGCCGCCAAGCTCTGCTTACTAACATAGCCCCAGTTGCTTTCACTTGATACAAAGTGTATCATAAAATTTAATCACACTGTTATCGATCCTACTCATTCATGCTACGAAAGCGAGGGTATCTATGCCTGTCATCCGCCATTTTTTCCAGAGCAAACTCCTCCTTTGGCTGTTAGTCTTATGTTTAAGTGATGCCCTATTCACGGACATCGGCTTGCATCTGTCCTTTATCGAAGAGCTGAACCCTCTGATACGAAGTGTCTATGAATGGCATGTAGCCGGATATTACTTCCTTAAACTCATTCTTCCCCTGCTGCTCATGGCCTTCTACCCTTATATTCGGAAACGCACATGGGTCAAACCCTGCCTCTCCCTCACGGTTGTCATCTATGGGGCTGTCAATGTGTATCACTTCGTCTGGTTATCGTACGGACTAACCTACCTTGCTACCAACTAGCAGCAACGAAAAAAAGAACCTAGCCAGTTTGATCTTCTGCCAGGTTCTTTTTTGATTCCTCTTATCGCCTATATGGTTGCTATAATCCGATCGATCTCCATCTGTACCCGCACGATCCCTTCCTTGCAGGCTTCCAAATTGATTTCTTGCTCCATCTCTTTCTCGAGTACCAAGACAGCCGCTAACAAGGACTCGGCATAAAAATTCGCGGCCACTCCCTTCAGTGTATGCACCATGCGACGAGCAACGGCATCTTCCCGATGGATCATGGGGGGCAGCAGCTTCTCCGTGAAACAAGCATAATCTTGTTTAAACTTCTCAATCATATATTGAAAAATGTGGATTTTTTGATCGATATTCCGCAGCACACGTTCCGCATCCATGCCCTTAATGTGCAATAACCAATGCAAATCCTGCCACTTCTCCAACATATCAGATAGCTGCTTCTCATTCACGGGTTTAACCAAGATGCCATTGAGTCCCAGCTTCAGCATTTGCAT
>NZ_JBFTQB010000046.1:0-13801 GCF_056398785.1 Paenibacillus sp. 01T422
GCTCAAGTGTAGCTCTTATTTTAGGAGCCATTTGGTTGCTAGAGCGGGTAATGACTATTTAATGAAGGAAACCTTGGGGCAAACAAAGTATAGAATCAGCATCCGACTACAGAGCTACTAATTTGGAGGTTTCCAATGCTTAAAACAAAGAAAGTAAGAGTTGTTCTTTTTATCCTGTTTCTATTGCTCGTTGGTCTATTTATGTACTTCTTTAATCACATTCCCGAAGCCAAGTACAATGAGCATGGTGATAAATCCTATACAAACTATGAAAAAGCAAAGGTTTTGAAGGTAATTAACGAGGAGCTAGTCAAGGATTCATCAAGGGGAGATTTATATTCGGGGTCTCAGGAGCTCGAGGTTAAAATTCTTTCGGGAGAGCATAAAGGTACCGTTCATACCATTACCAACAACGTGAGCGTATATTTAAACGTTATTGCAAAAGCAGGACAAACACTTATCGTGAGTGTCGATACGGCGAATGCTCAAAATTATCTGGTTAGCGTGTACAGCTATTATCGAGCTCCACTCTTATTAACGTTAACCTTACTTTTTTTTGCTACGTTGTGGTGGCTTGGTGGGAAAAGAGGCTTAATGTCGGTGGCAGGTATTATATTTACTTTTGCTTGTATTGTTTATTTATTTATCCCAATGTTATATAGGGGGTATTCTCCGATACTTGCCTCTGTACTGATTGTTATCCTGACAACCTGTGTTACTTTGCTATTATTGAACGGGTGGAGCTCGARATCCGTTGCTGCCATAATTGGGACGACAGTTGGGATGATCATCGCTGGACTCGTTGCTTATATAGCCGGTGATTTAGCCCATATTTCGGGGTATAGTACACCTGAAGTTGAAGTTCTAATCGTTGTTGCCGATCAAACCGGTATGCAGCTTAAAGGGTTGCTGTTCGCCGGCATTTTACTTTCTTCGCTTGGTGCCATTATTGACGTAGGCATTGCTATTGCTTCATCCGTTCATGAAGTCTATGTAACAAATCCTAATCTTAGCAAAAAAGAACTGTTTATATCCGGGATTAATGTCGGGCGAGATATGATGGGAACCATGGCCAATACCCTCATTCTTGCCTTTACAGGAACTACACTAGCTTCTCTAATGATCATTTATGTTTCCAATGTATCCAGTAATCAATTATTGAACATGAATATGATAACCATCGAAGTCATTCAAGGGATAACCGGATGTTTTGGGGTTGTCCTTACTGTACCAGTTGTGGCTTTTATTTCCTCGCGAATCATTCCTAATTTTGAAAATAAGGGAAATACTAGTGAAATGTCTGAATAGACACTTCAAACGCCGGAAATCATTTCGAAAGTTGAGCGAATCAAAAGCATTGATTAATAGATAAAGATACAAGAGGCCGCCAATGCGGCCTTTTTGATTTTGGGAAAGAGTGGCTGATGAAGGAATAAGACCGCTTGAGAGCGATGAGGCAGGTTGCTTTTCATACCTATCATGACTGATCGGATAGGGTGCGCATTTTTCGAAGTGATGGGAACAGGAACATCCAAAGTACAGCAATCGCTATTGTACCGATACCACCGACTAAAGTTGCCGGAACTGCTCCAATAAATCCAGCTAATGTACCCGACTCAAACTCTCCCAACTGATTAGAGGTACCGATAAAAAGGGAGTTAACGGCATTGACCCGACCCCGCATTTCATCCGGAGTTTGCAATTGTACGAGTGATGACCGAATGATGACGCTAATCACATCCGAAGCACCGATGAGGAACAATGCCACTAGGGAAATGAATAAATTGGTTGAGACGGCAAAAAGCATAGTTGCCAATCCAAAGACGGCAAGGGCTGCAAATAGCAAGTAGCCAACAGCTTTTTTCAGTGGATAATAGACCAAAACAATGGACATTAACAAGGCACCGATGGCTGGTGATGTTCGCATTAATCCTAGTCCCCATGGTCCCGTATGCAGGACATCCAGGGCAAAAATCGGCAGTAGAGCGGTGGCACCACCCAGCAGTACAGCAAAAAGGTCAAGTGATATCGTTCCAAGGATGATTGGTTGACGGTAAACGAACATGATGCCGGAGAACAGAGAACGTAGGGAAACCGGCTCGGATTTGCGCACTATAGGTTTTGAACGGATGAAGAAGGTTAGGATACCTGCGGTTAGAAGGGCAAGTGAGGCAAACGTATAAACGAAAGTAGCGCCTGCCCAATATAGTAATCCCCCCATTGAGGGGCCTAGTATCTGCGATAATTGTCCGACCGAGGTGTTCCAGGATATAGCCTGTTGAAGGAATTCCTTAGGTACTAATTGGGGCAACAAAGCTGAGGAGGATGGGCCTTCGAATGCACGGCAAGCTCCTAGAACGGCAGCCATGATTAGGATATGATTCTGACCTAACGAATGCGTAAGACTACCTAACAAAAGTAATAAGGCCATACCGGCCTCTACAATCTGGCATAGAAAAACTATATATCTCCGGTCATAGCGGTCTGCGAAATGTCCAACAACCAATGTAAGCAGAACCATTGGGAGAAATTGAGCTAGGCCAACAAGACCGAGACTGAAGGCGTCGTGGGTCAATTCATACATTTGCCAACCGATAGCTACGGAAAGCATCTGGAAAGCAATTGAGGATAACATTCGGGATACCCAATAGTTCTTATAAGAGGGAATTTGATGAATTGAACGGCTTGATGGGATCAAGGGTATGACACATCCTTTCAACTAATAACTCATAAAGTGTATTATATGCCTAACTCAAAATAGAAGTCTATAAGTTGCTCCCAGTTTCATTGAAGTAAAGAGTAGATGACTGTGATAAGATATGGAAAAAAGCGACAGTAAAAATACATCATTTTTTGTAAAGATAAATCATTAATATTATTTAATAAACGGGCTACAATTAATCCAAGAAATCATACAAGTGTGAGAAAGAAAGCGCATTCGCGAAGCGCGTGTCAAACTACAAGAGAAAGCAGGAGATGAGTATGAGCGTTGTTAATGAGCAGGTAGGAATAGGCATGCCTACTTCGCGAAAGAAAGCAGGGCTACTTCCAAAGTTAATCAAGCAGAAGTTTTTATTCTTGTTGTTAATCCCTGGCATGATATACTTTCTGGTTTTTAAATACGGCCCGATGTATGGGATTCTGATTGCCTTCAAAGACTATAGCCCGGTTGACGGCGTATTTGGCAGCCCATGGGTAGGTTTCAAGTATTTCCGAGAGATGTTGGAAATGAAATATTTCTGGACGGTTACGCTAAACACGCTGAAAATCAGCATCCTGAAGATTGCCATAGGGTTTCCAGCACCGATTATTTTTGCATTGTTGCTGAATGAGTTGGTTTCCAATAAATTTAGGCGAATTGTGCAAACGATTTCATATCTGCCACATTTCCTCTCATGGATTATTGTAGCCGGACTGATCTTTCAGCTTGTTTCACCCAGATATGGCTTGTATGGATTAATCAGCGACGCGTTTGGCTGGCAGCCTCGCATTTTATTAGGCAACGCAGATTCGTTCCTGCAAATCCTCCTGGTTTCTAATGTGTGGAAAGAAATAGGGTACGGCAGTATTATTTATTTGGCTGCTATTGCCGGGATCAACTCGGATATGTACGAATCGGCAGTCATTGATGGCGCGGGCAAGTTCAAACAATGTATTTATATTACGATTCCAAGTATTTTACCTACGATCTGTATGCTCTTTGTGCTAGGGCTGGGCGGTATTCTCGATGGTGGATTCGACCAGATATTTAACCTTTATAATTCCATCGTCATGCCAACTGCGGACATTATTGATACCTTCGTGTATCGGGTCGGCTTGGTCGATATGCAATATAGTTTCTCAACAGCAGTTGGGATCGCCAAAAGTGTCATTGCACTCATCCTTGTATTATTTTCGAATTGGATTGTTGGCAAGCTATCAAACTATACCGTTTTTTAATGAGGAAAGGAAAGAGTACGCTTATGAAATTAAGTATGAGTGAAAGGATATTTAATGGTTTTAATATAGCCTTCATGTTATTTATCTGCTTAACGATTGTTTTTCCATTCGTACAACAGGCTGTAATTTCAATTAGCCCTCCAGATGAGTCCAGTACAATTGGGCTTCACCTGTTCACAAACAATCCAACGTTCGATGCTTATAAACAGCTTTTTGCGACTGGCGCTTTACTTGAATCTTATTACTGGACGATTCTGCGTACGATCTTGGGAACCCTTCTTACGGTTGTTGTCTCGGCTATGCTTGCCTATCCGCTATCCAAACGATACTTGCTAGGTAGAAAATTGTGGATGAGTCTCATTATTTTCACGATGTTTTTTGGAGGGGGATTAATTCCGACCTATTTGCTGGTCAAAGAGCTGCATATGCTCAATACAATCTGGTCCTTGGTCATCCCTGGCTTATGCAGCGCGTATACCATTGTCATTATCAGGAATTTCTTTACATCTTTGCCTGTTGAGGTGGAAGAGAGCGCATACATAGATGGAGCGAACGATTTTTCCATATTCTTCACAATTGTTTTACCTCTATCTACGCCGATTATTGCCACTGTGACGTTATGGTCTATGGTTGGTCAATGGAATTCCTGGTTTGATGCCATGATTTATATATCCAATGGTGAAATTAAAGTTTTGCAAATTATTTTGAGAGATGTTCTTAATAATGCGCAGGATGCAGCGCTGGCCAATGTGATGGGGATTGAGAATGTCGATATGTCCGGTCAGCGATATACGGCAGAATCTGTGAAGGCAGCTATCTTGCTTGTCACCACGATCCCAATCATCATGGTGTATCCCTTTTTGCAGAAATATTTCATTAAGGGCATTATGATTGGTGCTGTGAAAGGCTAATATCGGTTTCAAGGCTTGTCCAAATAAATGATGAAAGTAAAGGGGAAATTGTCGATGAAATTTGTCAAAAATGTCTCTGCTTCACTTGTTTTGACCACAGCTGCTGTTGCTGTTCTTGCGGGTTGTACCTCATCGAGCAATAACACGGAAAAAGGAACGACGGAAAAGCCAACAATCAATATCTTTACGACAAGAATTCAGCCTAATCCCAATTCGGACGTTATTCGGCAGTTGAATGAAAAGCTGGGCGTTAACTTGAAAATCACAGCTGTGCCGGATGCGGATTATGACACGAAGCTGAACTTGTTCGTTGCGTCCGGTGAGATGCCGGATGTGTACGGCGGCTATGTTACAAGCAGCAAAGCGCTGTTTGACTCGGCAGCAATCTTGACAGAGGATGAAGTCAAGCAATACGCGCCCAACATCTATGCGTCATTTGTTAGCAGAGTAGGCAATCAGAAAAGCCACATCCTCGATCTATGGTCCAGAGATGGCAAGCTGAAGGGCTTCAACAACGGGGCACTGGGCAACTCCTTGCCATATGGCGTCGCCATTCGCTCCGACATTTTGAAAGAGCTTGGGGTGAGCATGCCCAAAACGATTGCCGATTGGGATGTCGTGCTCAAAAAGTATAAGGAAAAATATCCAATTAATTATCCGATCACGGTTCAGAACGGCGGAGAAGCGCAGGCGATGTATTATTTCTTATCCGCTTACGGTGTACGGCGTGACGCTTGGATTTATAAAGATAACCAAATTCAATATGCGCCATTCATGCCTGGTATGAGAGAAGCGCTGATTCAGCTTAACAAATGGTATAAGGCCGGCTATATCAATCCGGAGTACTACACGATGTATCAGAATACATCGACGCCAGTTGACGAATTTGTCAATAACAACGCGCTCTTCTACCAGTATTACAATACGACGCTCCAGATCACCCCGCCTTTTGATGAAGGAAGCATCGGTGCCAAGTTAACAGCGAAATATTCGAATGCCAAGCTGGAATGGGCGCCATTCCCGACCCTGGGGGACGGCAGCAAGGCGATTGTCGCCAACGCACCGATGTTCACCAATGTCGTCTTCTTCAATAAGAAGCTGGAGAAAGATCGGGACAAATTGCACAAAATTATGACGGCCTGGGATACCATTTTTGGCGATCCGGAGACATTTACACTTGCCAAGTATGGATTGAAAGAGAATCACTATACACTTGTCAATGGTTCGCCTGTGACCAAGCAGGAATACTCAACGAATGATGCCAAAGCCAAAGAAGGATTCGGCTGGCCATTTATGGGTGCTTTTGATGCCACGGATGACGTTAATGCCAAAGTGCTTCCTACTTTCGTAAAAGAGAACAGACAGAAGCTGCTGTTTGATGACAGTGGACTGTACAGCAAGAAAAATGTGGATTACCTCGTCACTACGGATAAACCGACGGTAGAGGGCCCGATTACCACTGAATCCGGTGAGAATCTAGATGGCAAGAACCAAACGTATGCAACACAATGGAACACCATGTTCACATCGGTCATCGTTGGCGAGAAAACGATTAATGATTTCGACGTTTTTATTGCGGACTGGAAAAAACAACTCGGCGATGAGTTAGTCAAGAACGCGAACAGACTGTATAACAAAAAGTAAGGAGAAAACTAAAGCTATGCTGAATGAAAAACAGACAGAGCGCATGCTAGGGAAGCTCAAGCGATTCGAGAAAACGATAGAGCCTTATATTTTCACCAAAGTAGACACGTTGGATGTAGAGATTTACCGAACGCCGGAGAGGTTGCATCACATACCGGAGAGCCATTTGTTCGTCCAGGCCAGTTCGGGCGAAGTATGGGGTGGTGAAGGGAATTATTGCTGGCTTAAAGGGACCTACAAGGTCAAGCAAGAGCTGAATAATCAAACGTTGTTTCTGAAACCGCATGTCGGAGGACATGAGACACTTCTCTGGGTAAACGGATCGCCTTCAGGCATATTTACATTAAGCCATGGAAACCACTACTGCGATTTGCTGAAGTCGAGTGTTCAAGGCGGAGAGCTCATTGACGTTGCACTGGAGTCTTATGCGGGGCATTTTTCAGCAGCAAGCCAGCCGTTGGCGGAATCTCCGCGCTCTGATTTCATGCACAAATACGATTCTGTCGAGGTTTGTGTGAAAAACCATCAGATGGCCGATTTTTATTTCGACCTGAAAACCTTTAATCAAATGGCTAGCGCCTTGGACAAAAATAGTTTTGTTAGAGCCAATATTATTAAAACTTTGATACAAATCCATGAAATTCTTTATTATTCCCCAGATAATATTGAGACCCACTTATTTGAGAAGGCCGTCTCGCAATCCAGCAAGCTTATTAAAACGTTATATCAATATAAGAATACCTCGTTGGCACCGATTGCGGCGGTCATTGGGCATTCCCATATGGATACGGCATGGCGTTGGACGATTGAAGAAACCGTTAAAAAGTGCGCGCGAACGTATGCGAATCAGATTAGTTTAATGGAGCAGTATCCAGAGTACAAATTTGTACAAAGTTCTGCCTATCATGGGAAAATGATATTGGAGCACTATCCGGAGTTGTTCGGAAAAATCAAAGCCGCAGTTAAAGAAGGACGGTATGAACCGAATGGAGCTGTATGGATTGAATGCGACGGCAATCTAGTCGGAGGGGAAATGATGCTGCGGCAGTTCGTATGGGGGCAGAGATTTACACGGGAGCATTTCGATTATACGTCGAATTGCTTCTGGCTGCCGGATACGTTCGGATACAGTCCTTCCATTCCCCAGATTATGAAGGGATGCGGGGTTGACTATTTCCTGACAACCAAGATGTCGTGGAACGACACGAATAAGTTCCCGTACGATACCTTCTATTGGCAGGGATTAGATGGAACGAGGGTGCTAACGCATTTAAATAAAACCCATTTGTGGCCGGACCCGGAAACATGCATTGACTCCGTAATGGACGGTCATCGATCCAAAGATGCAATCACGGATAAAACAGTGTCCAACATGCGCCTGCTGGCCTATGGTTATGGCGATGGTGGCGGTGGGCCGCAATTCGAAATGATTGAAATGGCGCGAAGAAGCAGCGATTTGGAAGGGTGCCCGAGAGTGGAGACGATGCTAGTAGGCGATTTCATGCAAAAGCTGGAGCAGTCACTTACGAACCCTCCCGTATATGCCGGTGAACTGTATCTCGAGCTTCATCGAGGAACGCTCACGAATCAACATACAATCAAACGCAATAATCGATTGTCCGAAATTCGTCTGCATGACTTGGAATATCTCACGGTTAGAGATGCGGTGAATCGTGATGCGATATGCCGTGATACCGATATCAGGCCGCTTGTGGAGACGCTGCTGATCAACCAATTTCATGATATTTTGCCAGGAACATCGATTCCAGAAGTGCATGACCGGAGTATTTCGGAAACGACGCACATTATTCAGCAAGCAGACAAATTAATCCAGCAAGTTGTGACTGCCAAACCTGTGGACARCAAAGTTTCGGTTATTAACACATTAGCTTTCGATCGCAATGATACGATCTACTTGCATGCTGTGGATGGCTGCGTGATCCAAGGAGATTATGCTCAGCAGCGGGTAACCGATCTGTGGGGATGCGAGCAGCTCGCTGTAGCTGGTCTAACGATCAATGCGCTATCCTCTGTGGTGCTGGAGCGGGTAGAAGGCGAAGTTGGGGAAGGCTCCTGTTTCCATTATGAGAACCATACGCTGGATACGCCGTTCTACAAAGTGGTTTTCGACGAAAAGAACTATATCCAATCGATGATCGACAAGAGCCTGAATAGGGAACTCAGAGGAAACGGCTATGCCCTGAATACGCTGCTCATGGCGGAGGATGTACCGACCGCTTGGGATAGCTGGGACATTGATGCGGATATTGAGATGAAGTTCAAGGATAACGCTGAATTGCTCTCAAGCGAAATCGTCTCGGATGGGCTCGTGGAATTTAGAATCCGCAATCATTATAAGCTGACCGCCAAATCGAGCTTGCTGCAGGACGTCATTTTCTACAGCGACAGTAAGCAAGTGAAATTCGAGACGTTGATGAATTGGCAAGACGATCACAGACTGCTCAAGACGGTATTTGATACGAGTGTATTTGCTGATTTTGCAAGACAGGAACTGCAGTTTGGCTACATCAAGCGTTCAACGACCCGTAATACGGATATTGAAAAAGCCAAGTTCGAGGTGTGCAATCATAAATACACCGATTTGTCTGAAACCAAGTACGGTGTTGCCATGTTAAACGACTGCAAATACGGCATATCTGTTCACCAGTCCCAGCTTGGACTAACACTTCATAAGGGCGGTTGTCGACCGGATTTCAGGGGGGATAAGGGCGAACACAGCTGCTCCTATGCGTTCCTGCCGCATCACAGCGGATTCGATGCAGACTCTGTCATCAAGCCCGCCTATGCGTTCAATTATAAGCCGATTATTGTTCCGGGTGCATGCAGCTTCGAATCATTTCTTCGCGTCAGCGAACCGAATATTATGATTGAAGCGATCAAGCCGTGCGAAGATAACGATAAGGCCTATATCATTAGGTTGTATGAGGCAGAGGGGACATATACCAATTCGACGTTGACGTTCGCGAACGATATAACCCAGGCTGCCGTAACGAATATGCTGGAGGAAGACATGGAGAAGCTAGAAACAAAGAATGTGATAGCGCTTAGTTTTAAGCCATTTGAAATTAAAACAGTCAAGATCAGCTATTGATGTGAAGCATCTCGAAAAAAAATCTGCCGAAATTGCACGGCAGATTTTTTTTTCATTCACGGCCATCCATAAATTGTTTTGGGCTTTTGCCGGTCAATTTCTTGAACGTTCGGCTGAAATGCTCAGGGGACGTGTAGCCTACTTTTTCACAAATCTCATAGATTTTCAGGTTGGACGATTTGATAAATTCAATCGCCTTGGTTATGCGGGTGTGGGACAAATAATCGGTGAAAGTAGTATCGCGTTTCTCTGAAAACAGGCGGCTAAGATAGCTGCTGTTGATATTAAACTTGTTGGCAACGGATTGCAGGCTAATATCTTGCATATAGTTTTCTTCCACATAGTGCTTAACTTGATTAATCATGGAGTTCTCGCCATTGTGGGACTTTACGACGGTAATTACGGAGGATAGCCATTTGTTGAGCGAGTCCAGATCGCCGTAAAATTTCAAATGCTCCTCGTACTTATTGCTTAGCTCGCGCAGCTCGCCGTAGAGGCCGTTCTGCATCGCAAAATCCATGAGAATAAAATGATATTTCATGTAGAGCTCTTTGATAGCTCGAATATGGCTGGCGCTCACGTTTTGAGGCGGGATGATGACGCTATGGATTTCCGGTTTACGCTTGTCAAAGAGGATGGCACTCAGCTGATCCTTTAAAATGGAAACTTGTTGCCGGCTATCGATCGCAAGTAGGCGCGTTTCTTCGAACTGCGCCGTGTAGGGAATGATGGAACCGTTGCCTGCAACGAAACAATAATCCACGGACAGCCTCGCCTCATGAAGGAGCTGCGGAAGCAAGGAGAAATTGAAGGAAACACGGCTCACCCCGAGATTGATCCGGAATCCGCTTGGGCGGAATGTGCCAAAGGCACTCCTTAAATGATGCATGATGCAAGATTCAGATTCCTGAGGGGCATAGAGCGTAAGGATTAAATATTCGAATGGCGACGTCTGAATGATTTCAACCTGCGCTTGACTGCTAGCGGTCAGGATCTCCTCGTTAGGAGAGAGGCATTCCGAGATGGCATTTTTCATGGATGCTTCTGGTGTAGAGGCAGTAGCATCAAGCTTGTTCAATCTTAGTAGAAGCAAGGTTAGGCGTCTTTTTTCATTGTTGCACAATAGTTCCTTCAAGGTGCTGATATCACTAGTCGTAAGATTCTCCACGGCCAGACGGTTTAGCAGCATTTCTTTCATCAGATCCTTGCTGGAGACGGCCGGCAATGTCGGGCGTTCGCTTAACCGCAGATTGGACAGCGTATGATTGATATGGTCTTCTGTCATTTCAGACTTCAATAAATAGTCTTTGGCGCCAAGAAGGAAAGCTTCTTTCACTAAATGAAAATCGTTAAAGGCGCTGATCACAAGAAAAGTTATATCGGGTCTAATCGCCAAAGTACCTTTGATCAACTGCAGTCCGTCCATGATCGGCATTCTTAAATCCGTAATCACCAGGTCTACGTGGTTGTCTTCCTTCATCCAATTATAGGCATCTTGACCATTAAAGAACTCGCCCACCAATTGAAGAGACAGGTCATCCCAATGAATCATGTTCTTAAGCATCTGTCTTACGTAAGGCTCGTCGTCAACAATAATGGCATTCATGGTTAGTTGGTACCTCCTTCGCGAATGAAATGGGCTTGGGCATCTTCCATATTGTCCAGTACGGGCAAAATAATTTTTACATTTGTGAAGAAACCGCTTGCACTCTCGATCTCGATTCCATAGGGTTCCCCATATTGGAGCCTGATTCTTTTATGAATATTAACGAAGCCGATGCGCAGCGAGTCTGAAGAAATCGTTGATTGATGAACGAGCAGATTGTCGATGATCTGGCTGGCGATTCCGATCCCGTTATCATGAATGGAAAGGATCAGGGTTGAGCTATTTTTCAAAAAGGAAGAGAGGATAATACTGGCTTTGGCACCCGTGTTTAAATTGTGGCTCAAGCCATGCATGATGGAGTTCTCAACTATAGGCTGTAAAATCATATGCGGTACAAGCAAATGCGCAGTTTGCTCTTCTATCTGGTACTCAACGTTTAAATGATGATCGTATCTCAGTTGCTGCAAAGAGATGTAGTCTTTAATATTTTGTATTTCCTCTCTTAATGCAATTACGTTGTTAGGATGACTGAGGGTATTTCTGAGCAGTCGGCTTAACGTAACCAGCATACTGGCTGTGATTTCATCCTTATGTTTCATTGCAGAAAAGCGTATGGAGTTAATTGTGTTATATAAAAAATGCGGATTAATCTGATATTTGAGCATATCAATTTCGGATTTGCGTTTTTGTCGTTCGATATCAATCGTTTGTCTAAATAAGTGGTCGATTCGCTCTACCATTTGATTGAATCCGCTTGCAATTTCACTGATTTCGTTTTTGGAATTGGGTATGACCGTCATTTTAATATTCATTTCTCCGACCTTTTTCATCGCATTGGCCAGACGCTTGATGGGAAGCAGAATCTCATTAGAAATAATAAATGAAAAGAGAAACATGAGGATCAGTAAAGCAGCTGCAAGAATGCTGGAAAAGAGAATGATGGATGAAGAAGCTTCCGTGACATGCTTCGAAGATGACAACTGGACGATGCGCCAATTCGTAACGTTCGATATATTTTGCAAACCGAAAAATTTATCGATGTACGAGATGTTGTTCGGGTTTTGATCGAGTGGAAGTTTTTGGGTCATTAAGGCAATTTGATGATCGCTAAGGGGGAGAGCATGATCATTTCCAGCAATGATTGTATYATCTGTATCCAAAACGCGAATGATGCTGTCAGCAAATCGAAGCTCATTGTTTAAGAGATCGTTCATCTTCTGCTGACTAACCAACAGGACAATTTGGCAAAGGATCTCAGACGGATTATTCCCCATAATGTTATAAATGTTTTTGGTGATCACCGAATATTTGCCTTCGAAGGAGCCGAAGGGAGTGAGTTGATTGCTAAACCAACGCATGTTGGGACTAGCTTCGGTGCTGACAATGATGGGATTATTGTTGAAATCATTCGTAACGGAAACAAAAGATTTGTAGCTGTAGACGACGCGTCCGTCGATGATGACCATGGCAGCAGAAATCACATCATCCGTTGCAAACAAGCTCTTAATTTGCGGGTCAAGGCTCGTCGTGCCGATGTACTTGGCATGTTGGATATTCCCTTGCTTGATATCGCTTAACGCAGGGAGAACGAAATTATAGAAAGTGGACGAATTCGAAAGAATGTCCATATACTTTTGAAATCTTAGATACAAAGCGTCGAGGGAAGCCTGACTTTGCCGCATATCAAATGAAATTGTATTGACAATCTCTTTTTGAGCGTTGGTTTTGATGGTGTAGTACGAATAATAGGAAAGCGCCAGAAGCGGGATAACGGCAAGGAAAAGGTAGGATAAGAAAAATTGATTTTGAATTTTTGTTTTCATTGGAATCAACCCCATCGATAAGTACTAATGTTATAAATGTTTATACAACATATTCATCAAATCCAGGAAGAAGCACCTCCTTCTGCGAGCGTTCTAGGATCGGGCAAGATTGGGGCTTACCGTTGAGCCGCGGACAATAAGCTGGCAGGGAAGCGTAAGGTTGCTGCGTTCTTGGTTAGGGTTCTGGATAAGAGAAAGGACAAGCTTAGCGGCTTCTCTGCCCATATTTTTCTCGTTCTGATCTATATAAGTAAGTGGGACTTCCGAAAGCTCAGACTTCTCATGGTTGTCGAAACACACAATTGACAGATCCCGCGGAACGACGAGATTCAAGTCCCGGGCGCCCTTCATTGCCAACTGGCCGATGGTCGAAGTTGTCGCTACGATGGCAGTAACATCAGGATTATCCAAGATATAATTCCTTATTTGATCGTAGATCGACAAACGGTTGTTAAGAATCAGTCGCAGCCGATAGTTGATTGACAGTCCGGCATCGCTCAAGGCCTGCTCGTAACCACGCAACCGATCCTCGATGCTCGTGGTGCCCGTAATCGCTGTGCTGAGAAAGCTGATCTGGGTATGGCCGAGACTTGTCAAATGCTTGGTTGCTTCATAAGCTCCAGTAAAGTTATCGGAACTTACGCAGTTGGCGTCGAGTCCTCGTAAATACCGATCTACGATGACAAACGGATAATCGCTTAAGGTCAACTTCAGAATTTCATTATTGAAAGTCTCG
This sequence comes from Paenibacillus sp. 01T422, assembly GCF_056398785.1. Lineage (NCBI taxonomy): Bacteria > Bacillati > Bacillota > Bacilli > Caryophanales > Paenibacillaceae > Paenibacillus > Paenibacillus sp. 01T422. The sequence goes on from NZ_JBFTQB010000046.1 coordinate 13,772, forward strand.
CCCTCCACCGGATAGATGATAATTCCTTTC
>NZ_JBFTQB010000047.1:0-20079 GCF_056398785.1 Paenibacillus sp. 01T422
GGCCTATGGCGTACATATAGTAATTTCGGAGTAGACCGTAAGGTGGTGTTTGGCCACCTGTTATCGCGTCTTGTTCTTCATAATAGAACGAGTCTACTGAATTATCCAGAAGAAGCATTGTTCTGATCATGCCTTTGCCATCTGTTTTTCCTTTTCCGTAAGATAAAGGGATGGCTTGTGAGGCCGGATGTTGCTTAGCATCAATAATTGTAATACTACTCTGTACTAACTTGTTCCCATCGGTTATTTCAGGTGATCCGATTTCCAATGAGACAGCACTTTCATCTAAAAACCAGCGATCAGGACGATCGACTTCATATGCAGTAGTTACTGCCCAGCCTTCCTTACCAAAATCTTTTTCAATGTCGCCACTTGCGGGAGAATCTTCTTTACCTGAAATTTTGTACTGTATTGAATCATAAGCATAGCGTAAATCCGGACCATTTTTCGAACCGCCTGCTTCCCGATAATCAAAAGGATTGGTAGTGTATCTATATCTTCCTTTAGTAGGAATTACCCCAGGGTGCATAGAAGGAATCCCAGAAACACCATTAAATTCTACAGTCGGAGTGTCCTCACCTTTATGTTCCCATATTTTACCTAAAGGTTGTCTATATATTTGATGCCCCGGTTTAGTTTCGGAAATTCCATATACAGGTGTGTTCCTACCCATAATAACTTGAACATTAATCGTTGAACCAAAAAAACAATTCGAACATTCTATTTTTGAACCATTATTGAATATGTCTATTGAAATAATATCCCCAGATAAATACGAACTAATGTTGGTACTTATCTGTTTACTTGATGAAGAGGAATATTGCACGTTGACAGGTGATTCTTTAAAAATATTATGCTCGTAGTCAAAATAAATTTTTTTCATTGTGGTTGCTTGGATTCGGGAAGGATCAATAAAAGGGGATATCAACTGTAGGCAAAACACAATTAGTAAGATTCTCACAAGTAAGTTTCGCAAATATAACTCCTCCTATAGAACTGCAACAACTGCCTTGTTACCTACTAAATCAAATACTAAGCCTGTTTTACCAAGATCACTCCTAACACCATAAGCTACAAAACCCACATATGTTCCTGGAACAGCGAATCTTATGACTCTAGCTAAGCCATCTTTAGTTAAATGCAAAGGTCCAGTTTGATCATACAAAGTAAGATACTGATAGCCACCTAAACTAAAACTATCGTCCGCAGTTTCATCCACCTGCACAGTGAATTTAGCCATCACCACAAAATCCCGCTGTTTCTCCACTCTAGAGTTCCAATGTGACGTATCAATATATTCCATATAAGGATCATCCTCATCCGATGGGTCTGCTATAATTACTTGGTTTAACTTAACAACAGCGCCTTGGCCTGCGCTCCAGGAATTCCCTATGTTTTTCGCCTTTAACCCCAACATAGTACCCACATTGCTCCCAGTTGCAGCAATCTCAGCCGCACTAGCCGCGTATTTATCAACCTGCAGCTTCTCCCCATTCTTGGCAGCAAGAATCCGCTCAATAATCGTAATCGCCTGGGCACGTGTACTAGACCCATAAACATCCAGATCGGTTCTGCTTACGCCATGAATCAACCCCATTTTCGTAGAGTCAACCATTGAACCTTTCAATGTCTTATCGACACTTCGCACACTCAAAATAGACATCTCATATCTCTGCAGCGGTTCGGTATAACGTTCTGGAAACTCAGCTGGGATAATTTCCAGCTCCTTCAGACGATCCACGTAGGACTGAAACCATCCATCCCCGTCGATTTTGGTGATCTTCTCCCCTGTTGCCAGCGCTACCATTTTGATAAATTCAGCGCGGCTTATTGGAGCATCAGGTTTAAAAGTGTCATCTTCGTAACCATCAACGTACTTCTTTTGAACGGCAATTTGAATAGACGACTCTGCCCAGTGCTGGAATGTGTCTTTGAAACGTGTTGGACTCTGTGCGGAGGAATCCATGACATCATAGCCAGTAGATAAAGCGCAAAGTAGTGTAATTCCAAATACAGTTAATCTTTTTTTCATAAACAACCCCTCTTTCATTCATGACAGTAAACACATTTGGTATCAAATGCCTAAAAAACAACATAAAAAACCACCCTGCCATCGCAATGAAAGAAACTCAACGATGACATGGGCGTCCTGAGTAACCTCCCACTCTACCCTAGCAAAATAAGTCTTGGGGATGTGCTTACGAGGAGAAAGCAGGTTATGCGCAAGCTTGCCATCATTGGTAAGCAAAAGAAAACCTTCTGTATCCTTATCTAAACGACCTACTGGGAAAACTTCGAATGGCGCATATACCTCATCCAAGAGGTCCACCACGGTACGATCACGATTGTCCTCTGTAGCAGAAACGACGCCTTGCGGTTTATTCATCATTAGGTAAACGAACTCCCGGTAGCGCACGGTTTCCCCGTTTACCTGGATGATGTCCTTATCGGGATTGACCTGCATCCCGCTGTCTTTGACTTTCGCGCCGTTCACATAAATTGCGCCTTCTTTAGCAAGGCGTTTGAGTTCAGAGCGCGAACCGATGCCCACATGGGCGAGTATTTTATCGAGCCGTTGTGTTTGTTTCATGACCGCTTAGGTCCACCTCCAGCCGGGCGGGTATTCGTTCTTCAGCATCCCGTCGAGCCATTTGCCCCAGCCAACGGGATGCTCGTCAATGCAGACAAGGCAGTAGCCTTTGGCTGCCTTGGTCACTTCCGGGTCGCGGATAATCTCGCTCTCCGCGACTTCGAGCGTCTCGCCCTTCAGGTACCGAAGGGCTCGCTCGTCGCTCGAAGCCAAGCTCAGCGCTCGCTTGGCTTCGCGCATGCGCAGTCCCATGGCTAACGCATGGGACGGCTCGAATCGGCCGCGGTGCAGCGCGCCGATGTACCAACCAGGCCGCACGACTTTCAGTCCGTGCAGCTCGGGCAGATCCGCCGGCGACGCATACGCGTGCTCGCCGTAACAGACGAGCCGCAAAGCGGCGAAAGGCTCGCTGCGCAGCAGCTCGTCTTCGAATGCCTGAAGCGGCTCCAAGCTCACGCGGGACTCAGTCCCCGCGCGGCCCTTCCCACGCAGCGCATCACGTCCGCTGCGCCCCGCTTTAGACGCCGACACAACGTCGACGTTCACTATTGCTCTCCCCCCGGCGTCCGCTTTTACACTTCCCCCAGCATCTGCCCTCACAACCTCTCCTGCACCACCACTGCGCAGCACAGCAACATAATGCCCCTCACCGCGCAAGCGATGAGGCCAAAGCCGCGCAGTCCCAGCAACCGCCTCACGAGCGCGCTCCGAATAATGCTCCTCACACCAAGGCTCACGCAGCCAATCTGGCTGTCCATGGTCAAAGCGCGCAATAGGCACCACTTCAAACGCAGGATGTTTGTCCAAAAACTCCGCAATCTGCGCTTCGTTCTCCTCCGGCGAGAACGTACACGTCGAATACACAATGGTTCCGCCAGGCGTTAACATTTGCGCTGCTTGTCCAAGCAATTCCCTCTGCATGGCAGCAAACTCTTGTACAGAATGGCGTTCCCACTGCAGCATCATATCTTCTTCCTTGCGGAACATTCCTTCCCCCGAGCAAGGGGCATCTATTAATATTTTATCGAAATAGCCCTGAAACACATTCAGCATCCGCTCCGGTCGCTCATTCAAAACAACAGCATTTCGAACACCAAAAAGTTCAAGGTTTTTGACTAGCGCTTTCACCCGATCCGAATGGTTGTCATTCACGACAAGTACTCCCTCGCCCTGCAGTTTTGCTGCAATTTGAGTTGACTTCCCGCCTGGAGCTGCGCACAAATCGAGCACTTTTTCGCCTGGCTGAACCTGAAGCAGCTCTACTGGCGCCATGGCGCTAGGCTCTTGAATATAATAAAGTCCTGCATGATAATAAGGATGCTTGCCAGGACGTTCTCCCTCTTCATAGTAAAACCCTTCCGACGCCCACGCTACCTGCTCCAACGCGAATGGACTTTTATCCAAAAAATCCGCTTTCGTAATTTTACTTGTATTCACCCTCAAACCAAAAGATCTTGCTTTGTCATAAGACGCCAAAAAAAGCTCAAATTCCTCTTCACCTAATAAATCAATCATTTTATCCCTAAATACGGGTGGCAGCTGCTTCGTCATCCGACATCTTCACTTTCCTCTTTTATCTTCGCTATTATAGCTGAACTGTCACGAAACAGCCAATTATTTTCAAAATCTGAAAAGGATATGCTATACTTTTTATCGAAATTAGTAGTTAGTATACAACACAAGATGAGGTGCATGAAATGAAGAAGCTGCTTATTTATCTAGGCATTGTCGTTATTTTATTCGGGGGTTTATATTTCGTTAATCAGCAGTCTAGCAAATCATCGGATCAAGCCAATGCTGGGAATCCTTATGGTGTTGCGGCATCCAAGCTAAATCCGGAAACCGTGAAACAATTAAACGATCCGAACTACCAGAACCTCATTCTGCCTAAAGATCTCGATCAAAGGCTGAAAAACAAAGAAACCTTTTTTCAGTATTATTATGCTTCCACTTGCCCGCACTGTAAATTAACGACTCCCGTTCTTGTTCCTATTGAAAAAGACCTAGGTATTGATGTCAAACAATTCAATTTGGAAGAATTCAAAGATGGTTGGGAGAAGTACAAAGTTGACTCTACGCCGACCCTTATTTACTACAAAGATGGCAAAGAAGTTGATCGCATCGTTGGCGGTGTTCCTGAAGCCGGCGCTGCAGGTGGTAATACACCTGAAATGTTTAAAGCTTTTTTCCAGAAATACAAAGGTTAATACGTATGACAAAAGCAGCGGATTCCGCTGCTTTTTTTAGTAGATAAGAAAGTATAAGTTTATTACTTATGCTTCGCTCTACCTTGACAACCGCGCTCGTCCCAAAAGGACGACGACGTCATTTATCCTTGTTGGCTTCCAGTCTTTTTCCGCAAAATAGCTAAGCCAAAGAGCAATAAGGGAATGATGAGCCCGAACGTTCCCGAGTAAAAAAGCCATATTTTAGATGCAAACTGAATGAAATAGGCAGAATTCGGGTAAGCGATGACCGAAAGTACAACTAAACTCATTCCCAAGGGAATATATAGCTGCCTGATTTCACTTAGTTTAAAGACCGCGCCCAGGGTCACCGCAGACGCATATAGGCATAACGTTAGCTTAAAGTAAATGGTGATGAACCAAATTCCCGCCATTACCACCTCAAGACGTTCAAGGAAGCTGCCAATAGAAATTCTTCTGGCTAATGAGAAACTTGGATACATTTGGACCGATGTTAATTCATGCCCTAACACAAGAATCGATAAAAGTGAAATGATAACAATCAAGCAGCCTCCGATAGAAACTCCTGCAAGAAATGCTTTTCCCAGTTTTTTAGTTTGATTTACGAAAGGCATAATCGTTAGAAAAACGACTAGTTCCAAATAAGGTGTTCCAATGAGGGGGACGGAAGCACGTACAATAGGTTTGAAGCCATACCCGAGTATTGGCAGTATATTGCTTGCTTTCATTTGCGTTGGCAGCAGGATGAACATGAGGAAAAAAAAGAGCAGCACCCATGGCAGAAAAATCTCCGAAGTACGTGTAAAGGTTTCTAGTCCGTTTCGAATACCCAACAAGACGATCGCCAAAAAGAAGATATGCGTAAATTGCAGTGGTGTATCCACAAGGACTTGAGTTGAAATAAAATCGCCTAAGTTACGAAGCACCAACGCGGCTAGAATGAAGAAAAAGCAGAAATAAAGCAAGCCGATAGCTTTACCAATCCATTTCCCCATTAACACCTCGCAGTATTCAACTAATGTACTCTGAGGAAAATGTTGACCAAGAGCAAAATATAAGACAACGAGCAGCAGGCCTACCAAAAGCCCTAGAATGGCAGCAATCCAAGCAYCCTGTTTGGCATCATAGGCAAGTCCCGAAGGAGCGATAAGGATAGCGCTGCCAATCGTAAAGAGAATAGTCAATATCGTAAACTGATGAACGCCTATCCTACCCTTCTCAAACATGTGATTCACCTCTATTTTAGAATACCAAAAACGAATTGACTGATTGGTTGATAGATATACGTAATCCAATCCAGTGGATTCGGAAGCTTCACTCTCTCAAAGTGCAAAATGCAAAGCACAGATCCTATGAATAGAAGCGAAGAAAATACCCAACTTTCCGCAATTAGCTGTTTGCGAAGTAGTTGCGGGAGTTCAAGTAGCCCCGCGAGAGTCGCAATGATCAAAACCGAGATGATAACCCCCATGTCATCACTCCTCTTTGTGGCGCATAATGATCGAGTTATTCGTTGTACCAAGACGGCGGATGTGTAAATCTGCGGTGATATTTACCTGCAGTTTAGCGAATTCATTTTTCCAATCCGGCTCCAACTTTATCCATGCTTTTGGAGCAACGTCCTCAATAGCCTCACCAAAGCCAAAGATATCCGCTTTATTTGCCTTTGCTTTGTTAATCGAGCCATACATGACTTTTTTTAGCGAACTAACAGCCGTTTTCTCAATTTCACTGATCGTTTCCGGATCCAATAAATTGATTTCACACTGAACTTCACTGATATTTTCCTCTAAATTTACATGAATATTGATTTCAGGTTTACCGTTTTTCACTGCTCCTTTGATCTTGGAACTAGCATGGACAATTTCTACCGTTAACGTTCCGCCATTGGGACACTCCAAATGCCCCATCGTGCTTTTCACATTTCCAATGATATAGTTATACCCTTTGCTCTCATCCTCGTTTAGCCAATCAACTAGTTTATCCTGCTTAAAAAGAGCCAGCCCAGTATACTGCAAGTTCGTGATTGGCACGGTCTCCGCAAGGGACGACTTCGAGCTTCCCTTCTTTGGATCACCCTCAATTCGAATACCTGTTAAAACCGATTCCGTCGTCGGTTCGCTAAGCTTCGTTATGAACTGATCGATACGAACACTGACCGTTGGTGCCCACGCTTTCTCTGACGTTTCTAACGTCTTGAACATTTTATTCGCTGGGATCTTCTCAATTGGCGTCAATATTTGCAGTACTTTAGCGGCTGTCGTACCTCTGGCAACGATGATGTAGAAATCGGATCGGACTTCATGATCTCTGGTGATGCCGTCCAACACCTTAGCGACCCCTTCACGCGCAAGTTCCTCACCAATCACGATAATACGCAAATGGGATGCAAACAATTTACGTGGAGCGGATGTCGTTAATTTCCTCGCCGCCTCCAGCGTTGAAATTCCTCTCGCTGAAAGCGTCGTGATCGGCGTGCTGTAGCCTGCCCCCTTTTTCGATGCCACTTCATTAGGATTCACGATTTGCGCAGTAACTAAGTATTCGTCTCCGCTTTTATCGAATCCCACACCAACCATAATGGCCAAATCATTCAATTCATGCCGATCCCAACACCCAGAGAGTACAAAGCCAAGTAAGCTTAGTGTACACAGCATACAAGCTAATCTTTTCATTGGCTGATCCCCCCCCTTTATTTTCGTTTTGGTTTGGTTGTCGGGGCATTGTTTTCACGAATAATATTCTTTTGGCTAATAAACCTTGGTCTGGAGAATAGGCTCCATTGCGGTAATCTGAGAATGGTGTCCTTCTGATCAGCCATGACGAACGGAGCCATCGGAGACATGTACGGAACCCCGAATGATCGAAGCGAGCATAGATGCTGGACCATCGCGATTAAACCAACGGTAATACCGAATAGGCCAAAGGTAGCCGCAAATACCATCAAAATAAATCGAATGATGCGTATCGGAATCCCCATGCTAAAAGCCGGAATAACAAAGTTAGCGATCGCTGTAATTGCAACAACGATGACCATTGCCGGCGAAACCAACCCTGCGTCTACGGCTCCTTGCCCAATAACAAGCGCACCTACGATAGATACTGCTTGACCTACCGTCTTAGGAAGACGGACGCCAGCTTCACGCAGGATCTCAAACGTCACTTCCATCAACAAAGCTTCCACAAAGGCAGGGAAAGGAATGCCTTCTCGCTGCGCCGCTAAGTTAAATAAGAGTGAGCTGGGCACGAGTTCTTGGTGAAACGTGGTCATCGCAATATAGAACGAAGGTGCCATCAAAGAGATGAAGAAACACATATATCGCAGAATGCGGATCAGTGTTGCGAATTCAGCCCGTTGATAATAGTCTTCCGCAGATTGAAAGAATTGCGTGAAAATAACCGGAGCTTCGAGTACAAAAGGGGTTCCATCCACCAGTATGGCAACGCGCCCCTCCAACAACCCTGATGCAATCACATCAGGCCGCTCAGAATTGTATACTGTCGGGAACGGCGTAAATGTTTCATCTTGGATTAGTTCCTCGATGTTGCCACTTTCAAGAATGCCGTCAATATCAATGCGCGCAAGTCTTTGCCGTACCTCATCAACAATTTTGTCATTCACAATCCCGTTAATATACATCATCGAAACCGTTGTTTGTGTAACCCTACCGATTGTCATACTCTCCAGCCATAAATTCGGGCTTTTGATACGCTTGCGAATAAGAGAAATGTTCGTGCCTATTGACTCCGTAAAACCATCGCGCGGCCCTCTCACAACGGACTGCGTCATTGGCTCCTCTACCGAACGCTGTTCTTCAGCCGCCGTATTCACAGATAGTGCTTGTGTATAACTATCGACAAAAACAACAGTTTCCCCTGACAAAATCCGATAACATACTTCTTTGTAGTCATTGATCGTCCTGACTTCGCCTAAGGTCTGAAGAATATTCTTCATTAAATCAGGCAACTCATAGAAACCCGTTTCCATAGCTTCCATGATTTCAGCCGATTTGGCAGTCAAACCGTTCATGATATCCTGAAATAAAGTTCTGTCCACCATCTGTTCAAGGAAGGCAAAGCTAATTTTACAGTTGGCATCCAGTTCCAGGTACATTTCCCCCGTCTTAAGATCGTCACTATCGCCAAATGTCTCTTTGATTTGTTCGATATTCAAGAGGCTATCGCTGAGTAGACTTATATGCGAAAGAGGCTCATCTTGCTCTTGGGAACGTGTGCTTGGAATTCTTTTATGGTTGAATAGTTGATGTAGCGTCTTGGTCCAAGACATTCTTATTATCGCCACCACCAAGCTCTATTTGAAATGAGTTCATCTTGTGGGAAGTTTTCCCTTCCACTCTCCAAATTATGTATAGAGGATCAGACACAAAGCAAAAAGGACCTCTGCCGCCTAAGGGGAGAAGTCCTTTTGATTCGTTGTAACATTTATTTTCAACTGCTTGCACTTGTATAATGCCGCAAAGCGAATTTCCATAAAACACGTGTCAGAGCCAGACAGATGACTGCAACCCCCACGCTCGAGGCAACCTGCCAGCTGCTAATCCGTCCAATAAGAGCGGAAGCAGGAAAGGTTGTGATAAAAGCAATCGGAAAAATATACGTTAACGTGAACCGTAAAAATCCTTTATACACTGAAACGGGAAACCTTGCCGTTTCAAAAAAGGAGCCGAATAAATAGGATAAATTATCTACTTTTACAGCCCAGAAAGAAAACATCATCATCCCCATCCAAAGGGAATAAACCACGACAAGAGACGCCAGAAACACAATAGCAAACTGTACAAGCTCGACGAAGCTAGGAACCGCGTGAAGCCGCCAAAGTGCATAAGCAACTAAGCCGAATCCGAGCACAACGTCAGATAAGCGCCAGAAAACAAGATGCCTGAAACTAATATAAAATTGACTGTCTACGGGCTTCGTCAAGACAAAATCCAATGTCCCTTTGCGAATATGATTAACAAGACGAGACATATTAGGCTGCAGGATAAACTCTATAAAACCATGCACCGCGTTGAAAATCCCCAGCAGGACAAGCACTTCATAGAAATCCCAACCACCAATCTCCTGTGTCCGATAAAAATATAATTGCACGGTCAGGATCGCCATCACCAGCCAAAACACCGTCGACAGCATATTCGCTGCAAAATTCGCGCGATACTCAAACTCCTCCACCAAGCACGCACGCATAAATTCGCGAAATAACCGAAAATATTTCATCGAAGGTTTCCCCCATTCTCATCCGCCTACAGCACCATATTTCTTAATCCCTTTTCTCCACAACAATCGAAATGTCACGAATAGAATGATGAGCCAAGCGAGTTGGATCACGAAATTGTGAAGGATTGCGGCTGAGCCTATCTCGATTTTACCAACTAGTAGCTCTACTGGAAAACCAACTGTACCGTAGAAGGGCAGCCAAGATGCGACCTCTTCAACCCAAGCGGGAAACATGCTTAGAGGCGCTATTCGGCCGGCAAGAAAGAGATGGAAACCCTCGTACAGGCTGTAAATCGCCGTAGCTCGATTCGTCCAAAACGCCAGCAAACCAAACTGAAAGCCGATCAGAAAACGAATGGCTGAAGAGACAGCGATTGCGCATAAAAAAATTAGAATTATTTCCAAGGAAATACTCAGCCTTAACATAGGGAACAATGCTGCGGCAATCGCCCATGCCGGAATTAAGAGAAACGCGAAAAACAGTTTGTACACGAGGTTTTGAGAGATGCTCCAATGCACGGGGTGGAAAGGGCGAACTAGCTTGGAAGACAGCGATCCATCCTGAATGCTGGCGTCTAATTCCCATACATCCCACGTGCTCGTTAAACGGTCAACTACAAGAACACCAAGAAAATACACCATATAATCATGAGCATCATATCCGCCAATAGCTTGATTGTTGCTAATCGACAGCCACACGGCCATCGAGACAAGGGGCTGAATAAAAGCGCCAACCATCCAGATCAACGACTCACTGCGGTACGCAAACATAACCGCCCACTCCACCCGAAGCAAGACGCGATATTTATGCCAAAATGAAGCTAATCCCCTCATGATCCGGCGCTTCCTCCTTCGCTCCTCGCCTCAAAAGCTTGGGCAATCACCGATTCCATGGATGGATCTTCGATCGTCAAATCGCGTACATTCAGCTTGGATAAAAGTCTTGCCGAAAGCTCGGAAACTTGCTCTCTAGCTACATCCACATCGAGATCCGGAAACGCATAGTGGACTATCGTTCCCATCCCGTGGATAACATCCTCAAGCTCTCGCTCGTGTGCACGTATAGCCAGTTGAAGACGAATACGCTTGTTAGGTGCGTACTTGTCTATCAGCTGATTGATCGCCCCATCATATAGCAGACGCCCTTTGCCGATGACAAGCACACGCTCGCATAATGCTGTAACATCTGCCATGTAATGACTCGTGAGCAGAATGGTCGCCTTATATTTGCGGCTGTAATCCTGAATAAACCGGCGCATAACTTCCTGCATATTCACGTCCAGACCAATCGTCGGCTCATCGAGAAATACGATTTTTGGCCGGTGCAGAAGCGCTGCAGCTAGCTCGCATTTCATTCGTTCTCCAAGCGAGAGCTGCCTGACTGGCTTGCGGATAACTTCTTCCAGCTGCAGGAGCTGTACCAGATCCCCCAATGTCTCCTCGTAGTCCTGATCAGGTATTTCGTAGATCACTTTGTTTACGAGAAACGTTTCTGCTGCGGGAAGGTCCCAGATCAACTGGCTTTTCTGCCCCATGACCAGAGAAATCTGCTTCTTAAACTCTTTTTTATGCTGAAATGGAACAAAACCGCCTACATTCACTTCACCACCTGAAGGATGCAGCAGTCCCGTGAGAACTTTCATCGTTGTTGTTTTGCCCGCCCCATTCGGTCCAAGAAAGGCGACGATTTCTCCCTCGGGGATGAAGAAGGATACATCATCTACAGCTTTAACCGTACGAAACTTACGGTGAAACAAGCTTTTGAATGATGCCATGAAACCCGGCTCACGTTCGTGGACTTGATACCATTTACTCAGCTTACGAACCTCAATCATGGTCTTCCTCCTCCTCCTCCTCATGCTGGGGTGGATGCTCCTTCATGTCGTCCAGAAGATCATTGAGTTCCGGGTCTATAAGGCAAATGGTTAGGTCATATGGAGCGAATGGTTCCTCTTTCATCCGGTGCAACTTCGTTACATAGATTTGACTCTCTTCGATCAATTTTCCTAAATCAATTCCAAGCGAATCCGTCGGGTAAGGAGCTAACTTATCCAATCCTGCGCTAAACAGCTTAATGGAACCGCTTACGTTTCCATTTGCATGATGATAAAGGCCCACTGCAATCTGCAGTAGACCTTGATATAGAGGGCTCCGGCCTTCTTCCAGCCAAAGCTCCTCCATGACTTCATGACATTCAAAATAATCGCGCAGTTCATTAAAATAATATAAGTAAGCTACATATAATCGATCGTAAGCAGCCATAGATCAGTTTTGATCTCCTTTTTTCGCTCGGGCGATTGCGATCTCAAGATCGGAAGATAAGTCGCTTAAACCGTCTTCCGTTTCCCAAATCTCGTTGAATCTTAGCTGAAATTGCGCGGCTTCCCGAACTCTATGATAGAAATAAAGCTCCTGAATATTGCTCAGTACGATATTGACTAGATTCGAGTTATCTTCAAACATTTTCTGCGATTCAACGATTTCCCCTCGAATGCTGGACATTTCTTGATCTAACAGGTAAGCAGCCTCTGCAGCCTTGCTCAGACGAGCTCTAACATCCGCTGGTAATTGCTCTTTATATTTATAATTCAAGGAATGTTCAATGGTAGCCCAGAAATTCATGGCAAGTGTTCGAATTTGTACCTCAGCCAAAATTCGCTTCATTCCTAATGCCGTCTGTACCGGATATTCAATAATGATATGAAAACTACGATATCCGCTTGGTTTCTTATTGGTAATATAATCTTTCTCGTAGACAATCGTCATATCCTGCCTACTGCGAATAAGTTCAGCAAGACGCTCGATGTCCGCAACGAATTGGCACATTATACGAATGCCGGCAATGTCCTCAATGCCTGATTCTAATTGATCCATCGGCACGCTCAGACGTTTCGCTTTCTCCAACATACTTGATATTTTCTTAACGCGGCCTGTTACGAATTCAATGGGGGCATATTCTTCCCTGCTTTTGAGCTCGCCGCGCAGCGTTTTAAATTTCACCTTCAACTCTTCTACTGCTTGTTCGTAAGGCAGGAGAAATTTCTTCCAGTCTCGTCCATCCATTGATTTTTCCTCCATTCCGAATGAAGTCAGTTGTGATCTGCACCGATTGCCTGGGAAATATGAGTATACCCATCTTTTTTGAGTAGATCTAGAAGTCCCCGATTAATGTTCGTAAGAATGCCTGGACCTTCATAGATTAATCCTGTATAAACTTCAACTAAGCTGGCGCCGGCACGAATCTTGTCGTACGCGTCCTTCGCTGTAAATATCCCGCCAGYCCCAATGATCGGGAGCTTGCCTTCCGTCAATTGGTAGACGCGTCTAATGACCTCAGTGGATCGCTCTGTGAGAGGACTTCCACTAAGCCCGCCTGTTTGCGAACGATTCGCATGCACGAGTCCATCTCTGCTCAGCGTCGTGTTCGTCGCAATGATTCCGGATACTCCGCTGTCCTTAATCGTGTGCACGGTTAGTTCTAACTCATCGTCCGTGAGATCCGGCGCTATTTTCACAAGAACAGGCTTGCCTGCATGGCCATTCTTTTGCTGTTGAAGCTGCATTTCGGCCGTAACCGCATCAAGCAATCGCTTCAAATCATTCCCATGCTGTAAATTACGCAAATCCGGCGTATTTGGTGAGCTAATATTGACGACAAAGAAGTCGCCATATGTATATAACTCCCGGATACAAGCCCGATAATCCTCTTCGGCCTGCTCATTTGGAGTCGTTTTATTTTTACCTATGTTGATTGCTACTGGGATATCACGCTTGCCTGTTTTTTGCAGGTTGTGCGCCATTTCGTCCGTCCCTACATTATTGAAGCCCATCCGATTGATAAGCGCCCTGTCTTCGGGTAAACGAAATAACCGCGGCAGCTCATTGCCTGGTTGCGGCTTGGGAGTAATCGTACCAACCTCCATGAATCCAAACCCTAACTGTGAGAAACCTTTCACTGCTTTTGCATTTTTGTCTAATCCTGCAGCTAAGCCAACCGGGTTGGCGAACTCAAGTCCCCATATTCGCTGGTTCATGAGAGGTGAGTTCTGCACTCCGTACATCGATTTAAGTAATTGCGCTCCGCCTGGGAAACGAGTTACCGCACTTAGACCGTCAATGGTCAGATGATGCGCCTTCTCAGGGTCCATTCGAAACAAAATCGGTTTTGCTAACTTCTTATACAGCATGTCCTATGCACTCCGTTCTCTAATGACTCTAACAGTCAGTTTAGCTGACAATGTCCAATTATGCAATCCGAAGATCAGCTAAAACCTATTTTTTCAAACAAAAAATCCCCGCTCCATAAAGGTTGCAAGGGAGGAGATTTCACTAGCCAAACTCTATACTTCTGAGCGCAGAAGCAGTCGTTCCAAATGCATCGTTAGATACCCTGTTTCGTCGTCCGGCACTTCCAATTGAAGTGCATCGCTGAGCATAAGCGACAGTACTTTTGCCTTCACATAAGTGTCTCCGTACTCTTCTTTAATTTTATCCAACAGCGTATTTTGCAGTGTCTTTTTTTGTTTAACCCGTTCAATGACACCTTTCAAATGACTGATGAACCGCAAGGTGGAGAAGGAATCGTCGAAATTAAATCCTAATTCTTTGGCCGATTCGATCGTTTTCGATACGATTCTGACAACCGCCAAGGAATCCGAAGCCTGCTCCTTTTTGCGCGCACTATTAAAATGCATCGTCAAAAAGGCGACCTCATCCTCTGGCAATTTGACATCAAGATGATCGTTGAGGAAATCGACTGACTTCTTGGCCACTTTATACTCCTCCGGGTACATATAACCAATTTCATAGGCAAAGGGATTCGTGATGAAAATGCCTCGTTTCTGCCGCTCCACTGCAAAATTGATATGGTCTACTAATGAAGCATGAATCGTCTCCGAGAAATCACCCTCCAGCATGCTCTGCGCGTATGCAATAACCTCTTCCGTGATCCCAATAATTTTCACATCTACGGCGTTGAGGATCTGTTCATAGTTCCTAAGCACCTCTGATGTATGCAACAGAAATTCTTGGGTGATTTCAGCTTCATCTATTGGCATGCCTGGCGTCTTTTTAAAGCCGATCCCCTTGCCAAAAGCGATCGAATTCTTCCCTGATGTCAAATGTGCCATCACCACATTGTGTGAGAGTACATGAATGATCGTCCGTTCAATCATAAGACACCTCCTAATCTTGATTTCGGGGTCCCGCAAAGTAATCGGAATAGACTTCGAAGGTATAAGTCACTTTGTTGGGTATATTCAGGCTTGTCCTGATTTGTCTTTTTGCGGGTGAAGCATGGGTTTAATACTCTCGCGAATCTGCTCAGACTCCGTGCCGAATACCACGTGAACATTTCCTTTTCCAAGCCTGATAACCCCTATCGCACCGAGATCTTTGAGTTCATTGTCCATCACGAGCTTCTCTTCATTAACAAGCAAGCGCAGGCGCGTGATGCAAGCATCGATGGAAATGATGTTTGAAGGTCCACCAATATGTCTTAAAATACGGGTTGGACGATCTTCTTTCATCTCGATTGGAGCACTTACATCCACAGTTTCCAGCTCAGCAGTTTCGTCGCGAGCAGGAACTTTCATCGGAAAGAAATACAGATAAACCCGGAACGTTACATAATAGAGAATAAAATAACCTACTCCAACAATGAGAATCAGATAAGGGCGAACATAATCACAGGGTAAAAACCTGTCATAAACATTCCCGCTTCTGGATCACCTGCGAAAAATCTGGAAATGTCGCCATGTACAATTTTGCCAGTTACAGTGTTGTAATCCCCTATTTGGAACCAGGCGATATTATTGATGATGTGATGCAAGCCGGTAGGAATCAGCAGACGATTCATAATGCCATAGATCAGCACGCCGATATTCCCATTATCAACAATCCATAACCCGAACACGCTAATCGCTTTTTGCACCGGAGGCCAGATGGAGCCCATCAGCAGCCCTAGAAAAACCATGACCAATGCTGTTAGCAAAGGAACAAAACGCTTCCCGCCAAAAAAGCCTAAAGCTTTAGGCAGCTGAATATGCTGAAATCGATTAAAAAGCGATGCAGACAAGACGCCTACAAGCATCCCTCCGAGCACCCCCATATCCAAACGCTCAGCCGAGTCCGTACCTGTATGAAAAAGCTGCAAAACATTATTAAACACGAGATACCCTACCGTTGCCGCCAATGCCGCGACGCCATCTCCAGACGTCAACCCGATGGCAATGCCGATCGCAAAGATTAATGGTAAATTATCAAAAATCGCGCTTCCGCCTGACTCAAAAATATGAGCCACCTGCATAAGAAAAGGATCACTGAACGTCATTTTGCCTATACGTAAAAGAATGGATGCCGCCGGCAGCACCGCAATCGGAATCATTAAGGAACGTCCCATTTTTTGCAAAAGATACATTGCTCTCATTATGTCTCACCTATTAAGCCCACAAGTTTGGCCGTTTCTTGTTTGCTCTTTCCTATCCCAATTATAGTAGAAAGAACACCCTCCCGAAAGGATAAAATCCTCTAGGATAAGGTGTTTTTTCTATGCAACAGTTTGCTGTTATTTCACCGCTCCAGCCGTAATCCCGCTTGCGATTTGCCGTTGGAAGATGATATAAACAATCAGGGTTGGAAGCGTTGTAATCAGCAGTCCTGCGAACAACGGCCCCCATTCCACACGATACTGCATTTCCGCTTGCATAACGGCTAGACCGATTGGAAGCGTGTACTTCGTTGGCTCATTGGTCAAAACAACACCCAGGAAATACTCGTTCCAGTTATTGAGCATATTCGTAATCATAACCGTAATCAGTCCCGGCTGTGACAACGGCAGCATGACCCGGAAGAAGGTGCCATAGTGGGACGTCCCGTCAATGATAGCGGCTTCTTCAATTTCTTTGGGCAGTGATTTGTAGAACCCAACCAGCAGAAAGATTCCAAACGGAAGGTTAAGCGCCGCGTACACAAGAATCAATCCAAGCCATGTATTAATCAACTGCAAATCGTTAAGCAAGAAGAAGAGTGGAATCAAGGCCAGCGCGAAAGGAATCATCATAGATGAGATATAAATCGTAAAGATAATTTTATTTCCTTTAAAATCATACCTGGCTAAGATATACGCGGTCATCGCCGCAAGTATCATTCCAAGTAAGGTACTTCCTGCGGTGACAACAATGGAGTTAAGGAAATAAGTGCTAAAGTTATATTTGCTCCATACATAGGAGAAGTTGGACCATAATAGTGGGAATTTCGGCAGCGCCCATGGTGCGTTCAGAAAAAATTGCTCATTATTTTTGAGTGCGTCGAGCAGCGTCCATAATAATGGATAAAGGACGGCGACGCTCCAAATCAGAAGAATAACCCAGACAATCGTTTTGGCTAACGGATTTTTAATCTCCATGTGATCGTTCCCCCTCCTACAGAATCTTTCTTTTTCTAAGATGACCTTAATGCATTTCGATTGTTTCCTGGCGCATAATGCGCTGCAGAATAAGGGTTGTGATCAGTGAGACGATTAGGATCATAACACCGATAGCCGCTCCATAACCGAAATGATATTGTTGAAAAGCCATCCGATACAGGTAAGATCCCATCACTTGGGTTGTATTATCAGGCTGCCCGCCGTTCGTCATCAGCTGAACAATTACGAAGGAACCGTTGAGAGTCGTGATAACAATGTTAACGACGGAAACTTTAATTTGCTCCCAGATAAGCGGCATCGTAATGTTGCGGAATTGCGACCATTGACCGGCTCCATCTATATTAGCTGCCTCATAATAGGAAGCAGGAATATTCACGATTGCAGCAATCATCAAGATCATGTAGAAACCGATACCTGCCCAGATTGTAGGTGGCAGTAACATCCAAATCGTATGCTGAGGAAAGCCTAACCAAGTAATATCAACTTTTTCACCTGTAAAAAGGGACAAGAAAGCATTCAGGAATCCAATTTGCGGATTGTAGATGAAGTTCCAGAGAACACCGATAACAACGACCGAGATCACATTTGGGATAAAAAAGATAGCTCGGAAAAATCCAGCCCCTTTTACTCTGAAGCGTGTCAAAGCAACTGCGAAGAACGTTGCCAGAATCATAATGCCAATCACTTTTCCAACGACTAAGAAATAATCATTCMCAATGGCTCTAAGGATAATTGGGTCTTTAAATATCTCTTTGAAATTGTCAAAACCGATAAACGTACTGTTCTCCGACATTCCTGACCAATCATAGAATGATTTCTGCAAGGCCTGTATAACAGGGTAGATCGTAAATACACAGAAGAACAAAAAAGTCGGAATGATGAATGAAGCGATGAACATATTCCTTTTCCACACTTTTGACTTGGCCTTCATTCTATCCTCACCGTCCTATCATTAAAATGGCGGAGAACGCCTAGGGCACTTAGCCTTAATTGTTCTCCGCACTACCTCATTCAGTTCCTATTTCTTCTGCTTAGCTACGACATCCGTAACACGTTTTACCCATTCTTCAGGCGTAATTGTTCCGATTGTCAAAGCAACACTCGCATCTTGCATAGCTTTATCAACGTCTGCTGCGAAGGAAACTGTAGGTACGACCACTGTGTCAGGTGAGGATAGGAATTTTGCAGCGTCTTTAACGAAGTTAGGTGCTTTGGAAGAAGAGATATCACCTTTAACGTTAGAAGGAGCACCGCTCAGCTCAGCCCATTGGGAAGCTTGCGTTTTGGAGAATACGAACTGCATGAAAGCTTTGGCAGCATCTTTGTTTTTCGCTTTTTTCGCGATGGCGAATGTCGCTGTGGACGTGTTCGCTACAACTTTTCCACCTTTATCTTGCGTGATGGAAGGGATGAATCCGAAGTCGAAGGAAGCCGGAACGTCTTTCGCCATTTCATTTGGCAACCATAGACCATTCGGGATGAAAGCGTCTTTGTGTTGTAGGAACAAGGATTGGGAATCCGTGTGGTTGATTTGAACAGATGCTTTATCAATGAATCCTTTATCACGCAATTGCACGATTTTATTCAAACCTTTGATGATTGCAGGGTTTTTCCATGCTTCAAGATTGTTTGTGGACATATCTTGCAGCAATTTGTAGTCATTGTTATTTGCAGATACGATTGCAGGGAATAGTACAGCGCCATTGATGTAGTAAGGGTATTTACCTGTGTGAATGAAAGGATTAATGCCTGCGGCTTTAATTTTCTCACTAACAGCCAGGAAGTCTTCAAAGTCTTTAGGCTCTGCCCAAGCTTTTTCTTTGAATAGGGCCTTATCGTAGAAAATACCCCATGAGCTCATTACGAAAGGAACGTTATAGATTTTGCCATCAAACTCTTGTGGCTTTTGAGCTAGCAAATCCATAATTTTATCGCCGTCAACGGCCAACAAAGTATTGGATTTCGAAATCACCTGTTAATTTTTTCGCAGCTGCCGCAGTAGGCGCAGCGCTAGCTGCTGCTGATGCTGTAGGTGCAGTTGTTGCAGCTGGTTTTGTCGTTTCTGCCGGAGCAGCGGTTTTACCGCAGCCTGCTGCTACAAGTACCATCGATGCAGCCAAGCCCATTGTTGACCATTTTTTCATATTCATGTGTTCATCTTCTCCCTTTTTTAATAAGTCTGTTTGTTATTTGGAGTAGCAAATTTCCCGGTTACCATGCTTCCGTCGTTTGTGCTACCAACCCCTTTCGGCATGCAACTGTTGAAAAAAAATAAAAGGGCATAGTTATAGAAGAAGACTTGCATTCTTCTAATAACTAATGCCCTTACGGTAACATGTTATTAAAACTAACATATTTAATTGTTTTCACTGCCTTGTGTGATTAAATCTTACAACATAATGACATGGACGTCAATACATGTTTCAAAAATTTCCTAGTGGCTACTATATTCTATGATCGACCCAACTTGTGATATGATAGATCATATCGTTAATCCTAAGTAAAGGGTGATTCCTATGTCCAAACGTAAACCAACAGCCGTTAATCGTAGAGCCAAAGAGGAAATCAACAAGAAAGCCATCATTTGGACAGGCGCCATATTCGTTGTTGTCATTGTAGCC
>NZ_JBFTQB010000048.1:0-13772 GCF_056398785.1 Paenibacillus sp. 01T422
GGACGGACAAAGGGATCGCTCGCTCGGCGAGTGTAGCTCGCAAAACGAATGAAACGGATATCAAACTTTCGTTCCAGGTGGATGGGACAGGGACTTCGGAACTTCAAACAGAYGTTCCTTTCTTGAATCACATGCTGGATTTGTTCACGAAACATGGACATTTCGACCTGAAGGTTGACGCTAAAGGCGATATCGAGATTGACGACCATCACACGGTTGAGGATATCGGGATTTGCTTAGGGCAAACGTTACGTGAAGCGTTAGGTGACAAAAGAGGAATCAAACGTTATGCAAGCGTGTTTGTACCAATGGATGAGGCACTTGCGCAGGTCGTTATTGATATCAGCAACCGGCCGCATTTCGAATATCGGGCTCAGTATCCTACGGCCAACGTGGGAAGTTTTGAGACACAGCTTGTTCACGAGTTTCTATGGAAGCTGGCGCTGGAAGCTCGCATCACACTTCATGTGATCGTGCATTACGGGCATAACACCCACCACATGATTGAAGCGGTGTTCAAAGCGTTAGGCCGCGCAATAGATGAAGCGACATCGATTGATCCTCGCGTTCAGGGGGTTCCTTCGACGAAGGGAGTGCTGTAAGAATGATCGCGATTATTGATTATGGCATGGGGAATCTACATAGCGTCAGCAAAGCCGTTGAGAGGCTTGGTTATGAAGCTGTGGTTACAGGCGATGCGGAGCAGATCCTTGCTGCTGAAGGGGCAATCCTGCCAGGAGTAGGCGCTTTCGGCGATGCGATGGAGCAGCTCCGTGAGTCGGGGCTGAACGATGTTGTTCTGCGCTACGCAGAGTCGGGCAAGCCGCTGCTCGGCATCTGCCTTGGCATGCAGCTGCTGTTCGCCAGCAGCGAGGAGCACGGGAATCACGAGGGACTGGGCCTTTTGCCCGGGTCCGTGGTGCGTTTCCGCGGTGATTACAAAGTGCCGCATATGGGCTGGAATAAGCTGAGCTACAAGCAAAGCGCGAGTCCCATCTTTGAAGGTATTGAGGAAGGGCACGTATACTTCGTGCATTCCTATCATGCGAAGCCGGAGCGCGAGAGCGACCTGCTAGCGGTGACGGATTACTATCAGCCGGTGACGGCGATTGTCGGCAGAGACAACGTGTACGGCATGCAGTTTCACCCCGAGAAGAGCGGAGATATTGGCATGCAGCTGTTGAAGAATTTCCTGGCGATGTGTTAGGAATAGGTGGGAGAATAGCGGTCCTAAAGGTATCTTATTTCGTGGAATGGGACAGTTTGAGCAGGAATAGAAGTCTTTGGAGGCTCTTATCCGGAAGTTGGAGTGGAAATTGCCCTCCTTTAAGCCAAATAGAAGACTCTAAAGACTCTTATTTTAGCGGACCTGGTCTTTTTTCCTAAATTAGAAGCCTCCAGAGACTCCTATTTTGCAAAAATAGATTCCAGGGGCTCTTAAGTTAAGAAGGAGGTGCCATCATGTTAGCCAAAAGAATTATTCCTTGCCTCGACGTCAAGGATGGTCGGGTGGTCAAGGGCATAAATTTTGTGAATTTACGAGATGCGGGCGATCCCGTGGAGCTAGCAGCGATTTATGATAAAGAAGGCGCGGATGAGCTCGTTTTCCTCGATATTTCGGCTTCCGTCGAAGGACGCGCAACGATGGTGGAGGTTGTCCGGCAAACGGCTGGGGAAATCACGATTCCTTTCACGGTAGGAGGAGGCATCTCCAGCGTGGACGATATGAAGCGCCTGCTTCGTGCAGGAGCGGATAAGATCGGGATTAACACGGCAGCCGTTCGTAATCCTCAGCTTGTGTCTGATGGAGCGCGCAAGTTCGGCTCCCAGTGTATCGTCGTGGCGATTGACGCGAAGTTTAACCCGGAGTGGGGCGAGTGGGAAGTGTTCACACACGGCGGGCGTAATGCTACAGGCATTAAGACGTTAGAGTGGGTGAAGCGCATGGAAGAGCTTGGCGCCGGCGAAATCCTGCTGACGAGCATGGACGCGGACGGAACGAAAGACGGGTTCGATTTGAAGCTGACACGCGCTGTTTCTGAGCTTCTGACCATTCCTGTGATTGCTTCCGGAGGAGCAGGCAAAACGGAACATTTCTACGATGTTTTTACGGAAGGCAAAGCTGATGCAGGCCTTGCAGCAACAATTTTTCACTATAAAGAGCTATCGATTCATGGGGTCAAGGCTGACCTGAAAGGTAAAGGGGTTGAAATTCGATGACATTTTCACTGGAACAGATTAAATATGATGCACAGGGACTAGTACCTGCCATTGTACAGGATGCCGTTAGCAAAGAAGTGCTTATGCTGGCCTATATGAACAGCGAATCTTTGCAGCGTACGATTCAAACAGGAGACACTTGGTTCTGGAGCCGCTCCCGTGAGGAGCTGTGGAATAAAGGTGCGACTTCCGGTCACACGCAGAAGGTCAAAGCATTACGCTACGACTGCGATGCAGATACGCTACTGGTTCTGGTAGAGCAAGTTGGACCTGCTTGCCACAACGGCACGTACACCTGCTTCACTGAAAGCATTCCGGTTGAAGGGGCGGCGCAAGAAGGAACGGAGCCTGCGGCCTCCGGAGATCGCTTTGCCATCCTTGGCGAGCTGGAAGCGGTCATCGCTTCACGTGATGCTGAGCGTCCGGAGGGTGCTTATACGACCTACCTTTTCGAAAAAGGTGTCGATAAGATCCTCAAAAAAGTAGGCGAGGAAACGGCTGAAGTCATTATTGCTGCTAAAAATAAAGACAACGACGAGCTTCGCTATGAAGCAAGCGATCTTATTTTTCACTTAATGGTCCTTTTACGTAATAATAAATTGCCATTGGATGATATTATGAAAGAGCTTGCGAATCGGCATGTTAAAAAATAAATAAAACGACCTGGAGTGAATTCACGATGTTGATTGATTATCATACACATCATGTGCGCTGCGGTCATGCCTCTGGGGAACTAGAGGAGTACGTCAAACGCGGCATCGAGATCGGGCTCACGCAATTAGGGCTGTCTGATCATATGCCGCTTTTGCATGTGAATCCGCAGACCTATTGGCCGGAGATGGCTATGCCTATGGAGGAGCTGCCTCGTTATGTCGAGGAGTGCCTGCATCTGAAGGATAAGTACAAGGATCAGATTGATATCCGTGTCGGTCTCGAAGGCGATTATATCGAAGGTTATGAGTCAGACATCGAGGCTATTATTAAAGCGTATCCATGGGATTATGTGATTGGTTCCGTCCACTTTTTGGGCGAGTGGGATATTTCTGATTTTCGACAGATCGCAGGTTGGGAAGGTAAGGATATTTATGCGGTTTATACCCAATACTACGAGGCAGTGAAGAAAGCAGCCCGTACTGGGCTGTATGATTACCTGGGTCATCTTGATATGATCAAGCGATTTGGTTATGTACCGGATCGCGATACATGGGAGCTGGAGAAAGCGACGCTAGACACAGTTAAGGAGTGCGGGCTTGCGATCGAGCTGAATGCTTCCGGTCTACGCCATCCGTGCAAAGAGATGTTTCCGAGCCGCCGTATGCTGGAATATTGCCATAAGGTGGAAATCCCGGTGACGCTTGGATCGGATGCTCATCAGCCGGAGCGGTTAGGCCAATATTTGGATGAAGCAAGATCGCTGCTCAAAATGATTGGATTTAACGAAATAGCCACATTTCATGCACGAAATCGACAACTTGTGACTTTTTAAATTCGACAACTTTCATGTATAATGAGTAGGGCGTGAACAATCTATTTAATGAACCTTCGGAGGTAACCATTAACCATGCATAGCGACAATGTTAAAATTTTTTCCGGATCTTCGAATCCGAAGCTTGCGGAACGTATTTGTAAAGAGCTCGGCCAGCCGCTTGGACAAATCAAATTATCCCGTTTTAAAAGCGGAGAAATCTACTGTCTCTACGAAGAAACGATTCGTAACTGTGACGTATTCCTGGTACAAACCTTCTCCCATCCGATTAATGAACATATGATGGAACTTTTGGTCATGATGGATGCGGCAAAAAGAGCTTCTGCAAAAACGATCAACCTTGTCATCCCATATTATGGTTACTCTCGTCAAGAACGCAAAGCAGCTCCACGTGAGCCGATTTCTGCTAAATTAGTCGCTGACTTGTTCAGTGCGGCAGGTGCTAACCGTGTTGTTACGATTGACCTGCATGCACCGGCGATTCAAGGCTTCTTCAATATTCCGGTGGATCATCTGACGGCTCTTGACGTCATCAGTGATTGCATCAAAAAGAAAAATCTAAATAACCCAATCATCGTATCTCCAGATGCAGGCCGTGCAACGACGGCTGAGAAAATGGCGAATATCCTAGATGCGCCGTTCGCGATGATGATCAAGAAACGTCCGGAGCACAATGAGTCCGTGATTACTCACGTCATTGGTGATGTTGTAGGACGTACACCGATTATTATCGAAGATCTGATTGATACGGGAACGACGATTGTTAACGTTGTAGAAAGCTTGAAGGAAAGAGGCGCGCACGACGTTTATATTTGTGCAACGCATCCTGTCTTCTCAGGGCCAGCTCTGCAACGATTGGATCACCCGAACATCAAAGAAGTTATCATTACGGATTCCATCGCGATTCCGGAAGGCCATTCTGATAAGTTTAATGTGCTTTCCGTAGCTCCGTTGTTATCCGATGCGATTCGCATTATTAATGATGGCGGTTCCCTCTCCTCCTTGTTTAAATACGGCGGCGTATAAGCCAATTGTATAGACCAGATCTTACCTTCGGATAATGTTTTTGGCTTCCAAGCGATCTATGGTATAATTTGAGTTGTAATCAAATTGCCGGAGGTGTCTTGCTATGGAAAAGATTAAGCGTGTGTCCGAAGCGCCAAAACCTAAAGTAATCTCAATAAATATGGATGCCGCATTCTTTTTCGAGAAAGCGGTTCAATCTTTGGATCGGTTTCATTATGATAAGGCATTGAAATATTTCCGGCGGGCTGCGGAGTATGAACAGGATAACCCTGTGAATCACTGCAACCTCGCGGGAGTTCTCTCCGAAATGGGCAATTACGACGAGTCGAACCAAATTTTGCAGCATATCCTTGAAACGATCGATCCCGAGATGACGGAATGTCACTTTTATATGGCAAACAACTATGCCAATATGGAAAATTTCGAGCAGGCAGAACAAGCATTAGTTCGGTATCTGGAAAATGACCCTACAGGTCAATTCATGGATGAATCCGAGGAAATGATGGATATGCTGAGCTATGAGCTTGAACGGCCCGCCCCTCTCACTAGCATCAAGAGCAGAGAAGGGCTCTTCGAGCATGATAAAGCCCGCGCCCTTCTGGAAGAAGGGAAATTCGCCGAGGCTGTGAGGCAGCTGGAGAAGCTGGTGAAGAATCAGCCTGAGTTCACTGCAGCACGGAACAACTTGGCCCTCGCTTATTACTATATGGGTCAATTTGAAAAGGCGATGGAAACAATCAGCGCGGTACTCGAAATTGATGCTGGGAATTTGCATGCGCTGTGTAATATGGCCATCTTCCATCAGCATTTCGGTAATAAGAAAGAACTAGCCGAGTTAACGGATCTCTTATGCAAAACGTTTCCGTTTCAGCAGGATCATGTATTTAAGCTTGCCACGACGATGGGGATTCTTTCTCAACACGAGAAGGCGTACCATCTGTTCAAGCGTCTGCTGAGAGCAGGAGATGGTGCGGCAGACCCATGCTTGTATCACTATGCAGCTGTAGCTGCATGTCATCTGGGTCGATTCGATGAGGCCTACCGGTATTGGAAGCAAACGCAGAAGCTGGATCCTGGCGCGGAGATTTCCAAGTTTTACTTGGACCAATTGCGCACAAGAGAGAAGGCGGAAGGCCCATTAATTTGGAGCTACCATTACCACTTGCCCTTCGAAGAGCAGTTCCGTGTACTGGAAAAATCCTCGCAAGGCATTCCTGATCAATTGAAGAAAGATCCGCTCGTGCGGTCCTCCTTCTTCTGGGCATTGCGTCATGGGGATATTGAGACGAAGCTGCAAGTTATTCAGGCCTTTGGTCTGATTGCCGATGGTGAAGTGAGAGATGCGCTGCAGGACTTCATATTGGATCGTCACGAAGATGATTATTTGAAGAAAGTAGCCATTTTTGTGCTTCGCAGCATGGGGATTCGAGAGTCCATTCCTGCTTTTCTTGAAAATGAAGAGATTATGGTTGAAGCCTCACCGTACTCGCCTCATCTGCCTATTTGGGATGCCAAATGGCAAAGTGTGATGGAAACAGCGCTTTCCCACATGCATAAGCGTTACGATATGGTGCAACAGTATGATTTAGAAATACTGTGGGTTGAATTTCTGACGAAGATGTATCCGTCCGTTCCCAAAATTCAGAAATCGGAAGGCTGGGCAGCGGCGTTAGAATACTTGATTGCCAAGATGCATCGCCGCGCAATTTCGTATCAAGAGGTTTCTACGCGTTATGGCGTGACGGTCTCTACAGTCAGTCGCAACGTGAAGTTGATTGATGATACTTGCGGCTTGCGCGAGAAGATGGAAGCTATTTTCGACAAATTTACGAGCATTTGATAGCTGGGTTTATGCCGTGTCGCGAGACCCGGCTTTCATACATAGATGTATGTATACTAAAGATAGCTTTCTTCATGGAAAGCAACTAGGAGGGAAACCAATTGTACAAATCAGTCGTCGTAGGAACAGGACCATCCGGTCTAACAGCAGCCATTTACTTAGCTCGTGCTAACCTGAGCCCACTCGTTATCGAGGGACCAGAGCCGGGCGGGCAATTGACCACAACCACCGAGGTAGAGAACTTCCCAGGTTTCCCTGAAGGCATCATGGGTCCTGAATTGATGGAAAATATGCGCAAACAAGCAGAGCGCTTTGGCGCTGAATTCAAAACAGGCTGGGTCAATTCGGTTGAGCTAACCAATCGTCCATTTAAGCTGCAGGTTGAAGGTGTGGGCGAGATTGAAACAGAAACATTGATCATCTCGACTGGTGCTTCCGCTAGATTGCTCGGTATTGGCAATGAAAAAGAAAATATCGGACGCGGCGTAAGTACTTGCGCAACGTGTGACGGCTTCTTTTTCCGTGGCAAAAAGATTATCGTCGTTGGTGGCGGAGACTCCGCTATGGAAGAGGCGAACTTCCTGACTCGCTTTGCTTCCGAAGTACGTTTGGTTCATCGTCGCGATGAGCTTCGCGCTTCCAAAATCATGCAAGATCGCGCACGCGGCAACGAAAAAGTGAAATGGGCACTGAACAATACACCTCTTGAAGTTGTTGCCGGTGAGAAAGGTGTAACAGGCCTGAAAGTAAAAAATAACACCACTGGTGAAGAAGAAATTATCGAAACAGATGGTATTTTCGTAGCGATCGGTCATACACCGAATACGAAGTTCCTAGGCGGACAGATTGATACCGATGAGCATGGCTACATTGTAGTGAAGCCAGGCACGACGGAAACGAATATTCCTGGCGTATTCGCTTGCGGTGACGTTCAAGATACGAAGTATCGCCAAGCGATCACAGCGGCGGGAAGCGGCTGCGCAGCAGCACTGGAAGCTGAGAAATTCCTTGAAGGCCATATCGTACACGATTGGAGTCAATCGCTGTAAGAGGGTACAGGTAAACGTGGAAGGCTATGCTTTCCACGTTTTCTATTTTCTTCTGGCGAGTAGTTGAATCTTGACCTGTATACAGGGTTGTCTTATAGTTTAAGCAGGAGCATATGCCCGAAAATTTTAATGATTATTCATGAGGTGACCTTGCAATGTCAAATCAGATTTATATCGGTGTAGATTTAGGCGGTACCAACATCAAAGTCGGTATCTGCGACGAGCAGGGGAAGCTGCTGCAAACGTTAGAAGGACCTACAGGCGCAGAGAACGGCGCTGAGGCAGTAATTGGGCGAATTGCGCAGCAAGTGCGACAAGTTGTCGAAGAATCCCCTTATGAGTGGGAGCAAGTTGCGGGTATCGGCGCAGGGTTAGCCGGATTCATGGATATTCCGGAA
Organism: Paenibacillus sp. 01T422; assembly: GCF_056398785.1. Taxonomy (NCBI): domain Bacteria; kingdom Bacillati; phylum Bacillota; class Bacilli; order Caryophanales; family Paenibacillaceae; genus Paenibacillus; species Paenibacillus sp. 01T422. The sequence continues at coordinate 8,020 of NZ_JBFTQB010000048.1, forward strand.
GGATTCGTCAAATTCTCTCCAAATTTGAACTGGCATAATGTCCCTGCCAAGAAAATGCTGGAAACGCTTCTAGGCAAAACCGTGAAAATCGACAACGATGCCAATGTTGCAGCGTTAGGCGAAGCATGGGCTGGAGCAGGCGCTGGAATCGCGAATGTAGTTTGCTATACGCTTGGAACAGGTGTTGGCGGCGGTATTATTATTAATGGTAAAATTTATCAAGGTTCTGCGGGTATGGCTGGCGAACTTGGCCACATGTCGGTTGTGCCTGATATCGAAGCTATTCAATGTGGATGTGGACAAATGGGATGTCTGGAGACGGTATCCTCCGCAACAGGTATCGTTCGTATRGCCAAAGAAGCCGTTGAACGCGGTGAGCGTACATCTCTTGCGCTTCATGAGAAGATCGAAGCTAAGCATGTATTCGACGCTGCAAAAAGCGGAGATGAAGTGTCCCTTCGCATTGTGAACCGCGCAGCTTACTATCTTGGACGCTCTATGGCGGCACTCGCTGTCGTTGTTAACCCGAAACGTTTCATCCTCGGCGGTGGCGTATCCAAGGCAGGAGAAATTCTGTTCCAACCGATCCGCGATACGTTCAAGAAATACACACCGGAAGCAGCTGCTGAAGGCGTGGAGATTGTTGCTGCTACACTTGGAAATGACGCTGGTGTCGTAGGCGCTGCCGGTTTGAACTTACGTTAGAACGCTAATTTGACAAGATCAGGTTCGCATGGCTGATGGCAAGGGCTTCGGCCTGCGAAAGCACTCCAAAGGAAGGTGTCATTCATGGAAGAGAACCACCCTTTAGCGAAACTGGTCATTATTACAGGAATGTCGGGTGCTGGAAAGACAATTGCGGTGCAGAGTCTCGAGGATCTCGGGTTTTTCTGCGTCGATAATTTACCGCCTGTCCTTATTCCTAAATTCGCTGAGTTGATCGTACAGTCGATGGGCAAAATCGGCAAAGTCGCACTGGTGATTGATTTGCGGGGGCGTGAATTTTTCACGGCACTTCAGGAGTCGCTTCGATATATCCACGAGAATTATACGTTAAGTTATGAAATACTTTTCTTAGATGCTACCGATGCGACACTTGTTCAACGTTACAAAGAGAGCCGACGCCGTCATCCGCTAGCGCCAGAAGGGGCTCCACTTGAAGGCATTGGCCTTGAGCGCAAGCTTCTTGAGGAACTCAAAGGTCTGGCTACACAAGTTATTGACACTAGTACCTTAAAACCGGTGCAGCTCAAAGAAAGAATTATTTCCCGGTTTACCAATTTGGAAACCAACCGCATATCTATAAATGTAATCTCTTTCGGCTTTAAGTATGGTGTACCAATTGATGCTGATTTAATCTTCGATGTTCGCTTCTTGCCGAATCCCCACTATGTGGAACAGCTTCGCCCGCAGACAGGTCAAGACCCCGATGTGTACGACTACGTGATGAAATGGACCGAGACGCAAGAGTTCCTAACGAAACTGCTGGATATGCTGAACTTCTTAATGCCTCAATACAAGAAGGAAGGCAAAAGCCAGGTCGTTGTAGGGATAGGCTGTACAGGAGGGAAACATCGTTCCGTAGCGATAACCGAATACCTGGGTAAAGTTCTGGGGAACAGTGAAACAGAAGCTGTGCGTTTGAGTCATCGAGATGCCGAGCGGGACCGGGTATAGGCGTCCTAACGATTAAGAGGGTGAATGAAGGATGAAACATGAAAAATCACAGCGCACTCCCAGAATAGTCGTAATCGGCGGCGGCACAGGTCTTTCAGTAATGCTTAGAGGTTTGAAGGAAAAGCCGGTTGATATTACAGCTATCGTGACGGTAGCTGACGACGGAGGAAGTTCAGGCATTCTCCGTAATGAGATGCAGATGCCGCCTCCGGGTGACATTCGTAACGTACTGACCTCACTTGCTGATGTCGAGCCGCTACTGTCGTTAATGCTGCAGTATCGATTTCAGGTGGGAACAGGTTTAGCTGGACACAGTCTGGGAAATCTAATATTAGCGGCTCTCACTGACATTACCGGTGATTTCGTAACGGCCGTGCAAGAGATGAACCGAGTATTCGCTGTTCGGGGACGGGTTATTCCGGCTTCCAATCAAGCTATCGTGTTGAAAGCGATAATGGAAGATGGTACTTTAGTCGTAGGGGAATCCAAAATTCCCAAAGCGGAAGGACGCATTAAGCGCGTGTTCATAGAACCCGCTAACGTGACGCCGCTTGCGGACGCAATTCTTGCTATACGCGATGCGGATGCGATTCTATGCGGTCCAGGCAGCTTATACACCAGCTTGCTGCCGAATCTGCTTGTTCCCGGTATTGCTGAGGAGATTGCCAAATCGAATGCAGTTAAGATGTTCATTTGCAATGTTATGACGCAGCCGGGGGAAACCGACGACTACTCGGTCAGTGATCACCTTGATGCGGTATATGATCATCTCAAACAGCACTTGTTTGATTATGTGATCGTAAACAATGGCGAAATTCCACCGCAAGTTCAGGCGAGATATGCCGAAAAAGGTTCAAAAGCGGTTCACTTGGATTTGGATGAAGTCACGAAAAGAGGGTATCAGGTTATTGCTGACCGACTAGTGCTATTCCGCACGTACCTTCGTCATGACGCTGAGAAATTGAGTGACCATATTTATCAGCTTGTCGAAAGCTGGATGTCAAGGAAGAAGTGAGTCTCATGTCCTTTGCGGCAACAACCAAAAAAGAATTGACCTTAATAACCGAAGCGGAAGCGTGTTGTGAAAAAGCGGAGCTATCTGCTTTAATTCGCATGAATGGATCGGTTCAGTTAACGAACCAACGCGTTGTTCTCGATATATCTACCGAAAACGCTGCTATCGCCAGACGTATATACTCACTCATCAAAAAGACGTACAAACTGCACACCGAATTACTCGTGCGCAAGAAAATGCGTCTGAAGAAGAATAATGTATATATTGTTAGAGTACCTGGTCAAGTGCAAGAGCTGCTCAGTGATCTGAAAATCGTTTCTGATGGGTTTATCTTTACGACAGGAATCAACAAAGAGATTATTAAGGGCAACTGCTGCAAACGCGCTTATCTCCGCGGGGCTTTCATGGCTGGTGGCTCGGTGAATAATCCTGAAGGATCTTCCTATCATCTTGAAATTGCCTCGATTTATGAGGAGCATTGTAAGGCGCTGGCGAACCTCGCTAACAAATTCGACTTGAATGCCCGCTTTATCGAGCGTAAGAAAGGGTTCGTGTTGTACATCAAAGAAGGCGAGAAGATTATTGAGTTTCTCAGCATTATTGGAGCGCATCAAGCGTTACTGCGCTTTGAGGATGTCCGGATCATGAAGGATATGCGGAACTCGGTGAATCGGATTGTCAATTGTGAAACAGCGAATCTGAACAAGACGATCGGAGCTGCGGTAAGGCAGATCGAGAACATTCGACTTCTACAAAGAGAAGTCGGACTTGACAGCTTGCCTGAGAAGCTGAGAGAGGTTGCCGAAATCAGACTTCAGCATCCCGATCTGAATCTCAAGGAAGTTGGCGATATGCTCAAGGGCAGTGTCAGTAAATCCGGCGTCAATCATCGTCTGCGAAAAATAGACGAATTGGCTGAAAAACAGCGAAATTCCTAGATTTTATGGGGTTGAACACGTTGTAAATAAGTTTTTCTCATTTTTTCTAGTGTACTTCAGGGAAAAATGGTATAATGTTATAACATAAGGAATAGCACTGTTATCAGTAGTAATTCATATAAGCGCCACACTAGGGGGAATTAGTTCCATGTCCAGACGTCCAGTCGTTGTGAAGTTGAGAACAGGACTTCATGCCAGACCTGCGGCATTGTTTGTTCAAGAGGCGAATAAGTTTTCATCTGAGATTTTTGTTGAGAAAGATGAGAAGAAAGTGAATGCCAAGAGCATCATGGGAATTATGAGTCTCGCGATCAGCACAGGGACCGAAGTCTTCATAAGTGCAGAAGGTTCGGATGCAGAGCAGGCTGTAAACGCTTTAGTCACGTTAGTTAGCAAGGAAGAATTGGAAAACCAATAATCCTTCAAAAGCTTCCTTTCGGGGAGGCTTTTTTGCAATTGATAGATGCTCCGTAGTTACGGTCAATAAGTGTCGATCTTGTTAACATTTTGAGGGACTAGCAACCTTTTTCTCTTGGCGGCGTCTAATGAACGTGGTCATTGAAGGAAAGGGCTATTTGCTTTGCCCTCTATCTCGTATACCTCGCATACTAAGGCAAAAGGAGTTAGAGAGAGAATGAAATGGAATGCTTTAAGAAAAGAGATTACTGTTATGCTCGCTTTACTAGTGTTTCTGGCTAGTGCGATTTCAGCACCAGCAGCGCATGCCGTATCGGCGAGTTCGTCCTTTATTTTACTTTATATCGATAAGGCAGAAGCTTTCGTGAATGAGGAACAGATTCATTTGGAGTCACCATCTACGATTATTAACGGCAGTACGTACGTTCCTGCCAAATTCTTAGGCGATACCATGGGCTTCAAGGTAGAGTGGAATAATGATTCCCGGACGATCCAAATGACGCCTCCGGGCTACAATATCGTGCTGGATGCCGACCATAAGACAGTTACAACCAATGGCGTGGATACGCCTTTTAACTCGGTTGCGGCGATTGTGAACGGGAAGCTTCTAGTTAAGCTGACATGGCTTGCGGATTATATGGGCGCGAAGTACAAGTACAACAATGAACTGCGTCGTGTTGAGATTGTCCACTTTAAGACACCTGAGGGCATCTACATTGATCAAGACAGCAATTCCAGACCAGTAGCCAAGTTCGCAACTGCGAAGCCAACATACCGTCTTGGAGAGCCTGTGAAGTATTTGGACTTGAGTTACGATCCAGATGCAGAAGGTATTGCATCCTATGATTGGGTTGGCAAAGAGGAAGCTTTCTTCAAACCAGGCAAATATCCGGTCACTTTGACCGTGAAGGATCGCCATGGACATGAAAGTAAATTATTTCAAAGCTATGTAACGGTTGAAGATGTGCCTTATTTGAGTCAAGTGGAATATCCGATTTATATGGCTCCAGTAGGCAGTTTCATCAAATCGGACTGGGGAACCATTTGGTCCCATTTCAACGAGTTGCCACTGCTTCCAAAGAAAGTAACAGAGCTTACTGACCGCACGTTGCTAGTAAGTGATAGTCCCGAAGAGTTCACGGAAAAAGGCATTCTATATCAAGACAAAATCAATGGGAAAGCGCGCTTGTATGCTGACCATATTAACGGGACTAAGCAAATCATGACGATGGCGATCTTCGCCACGAATAATACAGATAAACCTGTGACCATCAAGACGACGAATAAAGGTGAGGTTTATCCTTCCGTGTATGCTAATTTGATCGGCAGCGAGGCTTCCGTAGACTTCCTGTTGAACAATGTGTACACAGATACAATGACAGTTGCTCCGCACGAGACCTACGTTTATGCGAAGCTTCCAGACTTTTATCCAGGGCAAKGCGTGAACTTGTTCTATGATGTAGAAACAGATGGCGAGTTGCAAATGTCTTTCGCGGTTACGGATCAAAGATTAACGTCGAATACGGTGAAGGAACTTCCTTTGTTGGCTTTCAATGGCCATGTGAGAGGGACTTTCCCGGTATYGGAGATTAAGTGGGATATTGATGCGGCGAGTTTTGCCAAGACGTCCGTGCTGACAATTGGTGATAACAAGACCGATCCATTCGTCAAAGGTTATGACGTGATGCGCAAGCAGAACGTAGAGA
>NZ_JBFTQB010000049.1:0-18719 GCF_056398785.1 Paenibacillus sp. 01T422
GGTAACCAAAGAAAGGCATTGACGAACCACCTGTTTATCCGATACACTCAAAGTCCGAGTTCTCCTTTGTATGAGATGTATGGATTAGGTCCCTACATCTCTACACTGGAGATTTTTTTATGAATTGTCCATGAAAATTAAATAAAAAAATACATAAATAGTAAATAATTTAAATTAAATTTTCGTGGTAGCTTTAATGCAACGCTAGTGCATTATTTCCACGTAAAATGTGTTCGATGGGGGATCAGGGCGGATCGATGGGGGACTTATCGCACGAATCGGATGGATTAGCATTAGGCGCATCCAGCATGATTACTGGGGCTGTCTGATCTTGTGAGAATTATTCATGAAAATGGATAAAATCCAATAAATAGGTCACTCTAAGGGCAATCGCCCATGTCGGGCGAATGATACTGACGACGACAGGGAGTGAACGTAACGCATGTTTCATGGCAAGAAAAAGCATGTCTGGATCATACTAATCTGTATCGCCTTGTTCTGCTCTACCTCAACGACCGCTTTTGCCTATGGAAAAGGGGCTAAGGGGCCGGATGTTTATGCGGTTCAAGGGATGCTGAAATCTCTGGGTTACTATAGTGGGCCCATTACGGGCTACTATGGTAATCAAACGCAATCAGGTGTTAAAGCGTTCCAAAGCCGATACGGTCTTCCGGTTACCGGGAACGTCGATGATCAGACGCTGCAGTCCATCCTATGGGCCTATGGGAATTTGAAAATTCCCAAAAAGCAGGCGCCGCCACCGGCACCAACCCCACCGCCTTCCGAACCTGCACCGCCTCCGCCTGAGTCAACGCCGGCACCACAGGCGCCGCCGAGTACGGATCTGACGGCAGAGGAACAGCAAATGCTGGACTTGGTGAACAAGGAGCGCGCTGCTGTGGGGCTAGCTGCGCTAGTCGTCGATGCCGAGCTGACCAAGACAGCAAGACTCAAAAGCCAGGATATGGTCGATAACAAATATTTCTCCCACGATTCACCGACGTATGGATCGCCTTTTGATATGATGGAGAAATTCGGTATTACCTATAACGCGGCTGGAGAAAATATCGCTTGTAATCAAACGGTACAAGCCGCGCACGAGGCGCTGATGAATTCGCCTGGGCACAAAGCGAATATTCTGAGCAAAGATTACACGCACATTGGCATCGGCATTGTTGCCGGAGGACCGTGCGGTAAAATGTTCACCCAACAATTCATCGGAAAGTGAATAGGATCTTTCAGTCTCTGCCTGAACGAAGGGCAGGGGCTTTTTGTTGTTCAATAAATTGACAATGATAATCATTATCATTTATTATGAATGGATAAGCAATCATTACACCTAACTAAATTTGAGACTAGACTGGAGGTATTTATGGAGCTGAAAAAGTTAATGAGAGAACGACGTTCTGTTCATCAGTTTGAAGATAAACCCGTTTCTGTGGAGCTCGTGACTGAGCTTTTGGATACGGCAGTGTGGGTGCCGAATCACCGAATGACGCAGCCGTGGCGCTTTGTCATCATTCAAGGGGAAGGTCGCCAAAAGCTGGCAGAGATCGTTCGCAGGTTCAGAGAAGCTAACGAGCCAGATCCACAGAAAGCCAAGGAGATCGGCCAAAAATTGTACGACAAATTCATGTCTGTGCCTATGTATATCGCAGTTGTTCTACAGGTGAATGCAAATCCGGCTATCGCCGAAGAGGATTATGCGGCTGCTGCCTGCTTAATTCAGAACTTCAGCTTGCTGGCTTGGGAGCAGGGCATCGGCATGGTTTGGGAAACCTATCCGCTGCTGAAGCTGGATGCGTTCCGTGAAGCATTCGGAGTGAAACCTGACGAGAGGATCATTGCCAGCTTGCATACGGGCTATCCTGGCAAGATCCTCGCTGGGCAAGCGCGTATTCCGGCCAGAGAGCGCTTAACGGTTATGGATTAGCAAAAAAGTAAAGCCCTCAGCAGAAAATTTCTGCTGAGGGCATAGGGGAACTAATTAAGTTGTTGATACTGGCTTAATGGCTTCTGTCCACTCGGTATATGTCTGAAGTGCAGTACCTTGCTCGATCGCATGACGGGCCATGTAGATACCTTCTTCAATGGATCCGGCTTTCTGGGATACCCAGAGGCGAACGGCGCTGTTCAGCAGCACCATGTTCAAGTAAGGAAGCTCAGATTCTCCGCGCAAGACCGCCATAGCCGTTTCAGCCTGCAGCTGTGCCGTCCATTCAACTTCAGGCACTTCCACCATTAATTCATAGATTTCTGGATCTACAATGAATAATTCACTAGAGCCGTTTTGAATAACATAGGTCCTCGTACGTTTCTCGATGGAAAGATCTTCTGAGCCTTCCATGCCTTGCACAACGATTCCGCTCGTGATCCCTAGTTCGATGAGCAAATTCGTAATTTTCTCGAAAACCGTGCCATGAAAGACGCCGACAGCCATGAACGGGGCTTCCGTGAAACGAAGCAGCTTCTCGGCAGTGTTGAACACGGTCCGCAAGCCAAGCTCCTTGCGGAGTTCGCGAAGCTCACCAAGCGGTGCGCACCAGCTTTCTGTTGGCGCGAATAGGAAACCTGTTCGTGCGGCGGCGGACATCAGTGCTTCACGTGATGAGGTCAATGCGGGTACGCCAAGTGCGTTCAGTACGTCCGTCAGCGTGATGCCCCATTTGGGCGGCATACTCGGACTGCCGTGCAGCGTAGTCGGGAGGCCGCAAGCCGCAAGTACAAATGCGGTCGGCAGAGTTGCAATGAACGTACGCGCGCGACCATCATAAGGCCCTGCGCAGTCCATGCTGCCAGCTATCGGATAAGAAAAGGCGCGTTTGCGCAGCGCGTGGATGAAGGCTTTGATCTCATCCGGCGATTCCATTTTAATACGCTCAGCTACAAGAAATGCGCCCATTTGAGCCTGAGTAGCGCCGCCGGTTAACATGAGTTCTGCTGCTTGGGAAGCCTCTTCATAGGTAAGATCTCTCGCTCCGCGTTTTCCGCGTCCTACTTCTTTTAGTAAGGATATCATCGTTTTCGGCCTCCTTGATTCTGATCTCGTAGTATTTGGTACACCTTGACGATGGAGGTAGCGACATCTACCATACGTTTACGCTCATTCATGGCTTGTTTTCGCAAAAAGTCGTAGGCTTCTGCTTCGGAGATCCCCTTAATCTCGCACAAGATCCGCTTGGCTTGATCGACCCATTTGCGCTCCTCTAGTTTGGAGAGGAGCTGCTCACGCTCCTGCTGCCATTCGGTGCGATGAAAATAGTGATTCACGCCAAGCAGCAGGGCGCAGTGAATTTCAAGCGGACTCATCGTTGAACCGATTAAACCATCTATACCTGCATCCATTCTGCATTCATTAGAAGGAAAAGTGTGCGAGTCGCACCACCAGAAGAGGGGGAGGCTGCGCTCAGCTAATACTCGTTTGCGCCATGTCTCCACTTGATCGGGGCTAACACTTAACAATACAGCATCAACTTTAGGAATGATGAAGGAAACTTCTTTGATCGTAGATGCCGTGTAGACGCGAAAGCCCAAGTCCTTCAGTATCTCGTCAGGTAAGGATGCTTGTGAACGATTGGAATAGCTCATCTCGTTTGTGGATGGTGAGGAGGTAGCTGAGCGAGTTTGCTTCAACTCGTCGATCAGTATAAATGATTGCAACATTTGAATACCTCCAACGTTGTAAGCTTTTTTGCTTCATGGTAACTTTATGTGAGGTTTCTTTGATGGAATGAATAGTTATACGGCATTACTATAGCATATAAATTTGTTTTTTGTCGATACAGTAGCTAACACGGCATTTTTGAAAATTTTGTGTTATGTTTATTGACATACATCTAAACCCGTACTATAATCAAGTTAGAAATCGGCACAATGATGTGCCCCTAACGCAGGCAATGGCGCCTATCCCCTTACAAATACGTAACCGGATAGGCTTTTTATGTTTACTTTTCGAAATATAACGAAACATGCTGTTCACGAAGATGTGGCAGCAGTGGCAAAGAGGCCGACAAACATCCCGATGTATGTAGGGGTATGTTTGTCGGCCTTTTCTGTCCATGGGTGTCCAGCAGGTAGAAATCAGGATAGGGAAAAAAAAGAAGGCGAAAAGCCTCACAAAAGGAGAGGGAAGATCATGGTTGATCGGAAAAGTTTTATGCAAGTGGGACACAAAGGGTCCTTGTTCAGTGCATTTTTGTATTTTGACATGAGCTTCATGGTATGGGTGCTGTTAGGACCGCTGGCGGTCGTACTCGCGAATGATTTCCACTTGGACGCTGCTGAAAAAGCGAACCTCGTTGCCTTGCCTACATTAGGCGGAGCGGTACTTCGACTGGTGCTGGGTGTACTAACCGATAAGATTGGTCCTAAGCTTACGGGACAAATCGGACTAACGCTAACCTTAATCCCATTATTCTGGGGATGGCAGTTCGCTAACACGATGGGCGATATGTACTTCGTGGCGCTGATGCTCGGTATTGCCGGAGCAAGTTTCGCAGCCGCACTGCCGCTAGCCAGTTCCTGGTATCCACCGCAATATCAAGGTCTGGCGATGGGAATCGCCGGAGCAGGGAACAGCGGGACGATCTTCGCTACGCTTTTTGCTAACCGGATTGCTCAGCATTATGGCGATTGGCATGTTGTTTTCGGCATTGCGATGATTCCAATTGTGATAACGTTGGTTGTTTTCAGTATTCTGGCCAAAGACAGCCCAAATAAGCCAGCGCCCAAAACGGTTGCTGAGTACGGCAGGGTTTTGAAACAGAGGGATTCTTGGTTGTTCTGTATTTTATATAGCGTGACGTTCGGCGGTTTCGTTGGAATGTCCACCTACTTAACAATCTTCTTTAATACACAATACGGGCTTTCACCAGTCCGTGCGGCTGATTTTACAACCCTATGCGTGATCGGTGGAAGTTTCTTCCGACCTGTAGGCGGTTGGCTAGCCGATAAAGTAGGCGGCATTCGGATGCTGATGGGATTGTACGGGGTTGTCGCATTGATGATGGCCGGGATTTCAACACTTCCAGCGCTTTCGGTTACAACGGTCCTATTATTCGTCGCTATGATGGCCTTTGGCATGGGGAACGGTTCGGTCTTCCAACTTGTGCCTCAACGCTTCAAGTCGGAGATCGGCGTGGTCACGGGGATTGTCGGTGCAGCTGGCGGCTTAGGCGGGTATTTCCTGCCAAAGATCCTCGGAAATGTGAAATTGGCAACAGGTTCCTTTGCGCCAGGCTTTCTTATTTTGAGTGCAATCGCTGTGTGCTGCGTGATTTTGATCGCGTCTGTGCAAGGACAATGGAAGCGCAGCTGGATTGGCGATGGGGGTAAAGTGAAGGTATCACCAACAGCCAATGATAGCGTGCATGCTTAAATAATGGGTACAGTAGACTGCTGCTCCCAAGTGGACCTTTTTAATAGTGGATGTGGATAACTAAATGGGATATAGAGATAGACATAGTAGAGAGGAAGATGAGACCATGACTCAAAAAGAAAAGTTGGTATTAGTCGGAAATGGAATGGCTGGTGTTAACGCCGTTGAACACTTGCTTAAGCTAGCTCCGGATAAATATGAGGTAACTATTTTTGGGAGTGAGCCTCATCCGAACTATAACCGGATTTTGCTGTCTTATGTCCTTTCGGGAGATTCCAATGTTGATGATATCGTTATCCATCCCTATGAATGGTACAGAAATAACCATATAACGCTCTATACAAACCAAACTGTGACGGCACTCGATACGGCAGCTCAAACCGTCACAAGCGATAAAGGTGTAACGGTTTCCTACGATAAATTGATTTTGGCAACAGGGTCTAATCCTTTCATGATTCCAATGCCTGGCGCAGATAAAGAAGGGGGTATGGCCTACCGGACCATTCGTGATTGTGAAATTATGATGGAGTCCGCGAAAAAGTATAAAAAAGCCGTTGTCATCGGCGGAGGTTTGCTAGGACTAGAAGCAGCCAGAGGTTTCCTGAACTTAGGAATGAAAGTGGATGTCGTTCATATTACAGACGCGATCATGGATCGTCAGTTGGATCGTACAGCGTCCAAAATGCTGCAAGCAGCGCTGGAGGAACAAGGAATTAACTTCTTGCTAGCGAAGCAATCCGCAGAAATCGTCGGTCATAAACGGGTAACTGGCTTGAAATTCAAAGACGGCACTATGACTGAAGCGGATCTGGTCGTTATGGCAGTGGGGATTCGGCCGAATGTAGAACTTGCCAAAAATTCTGGCGTAGCGTGCAATCCCGGTATCATTGTTAATGACTATATGCAAACGAATGTTCCTAATGTGTATGCGGTAGGGGAATGTGCCATGCATCGCGGCGTTGCCTACGGGCTGGTTGCGCCGCTCTATGAGCAAGGTGCTGTGTTAGCGAAGCATTTGGCAGGCGTGGAAACAGGCCCTTATGAAGGCTCGGTGCTCTATACGAAGCTGAAAGTGTCTGGTGTTGATGTTTTCTCTGGCGGGAAATTCGTGGATGAAGAAGGAACCAAGGCGATCCGCATTCATGATGAGTTCACAGGGGTATACAAAAAAGTCGTCATTAAGGATAACAAAATTGTCGGTGCTGTGCTCTTTGGGGATACGGCGGACGGCACGCGGCTCATGCAAATGATTCGTGAGGAAACCGATGTCAGCGGGATGGCCAAAACAGCGATTTTGACGGATTCAGCGAGCGGCGGAGGAGCAGCTTCCGGTGTTGCCGATATGAAAGACGATGCGATTATTTGCGGATGTAACGGGGTCACCAAAGGGACGATCTGCTCAGCCATTAAAGATCAGGGCCTGACTTCCGTTGAAGAGGTGAAAAACTGCACGACAGCTTCCCGTTCTTGTGGCGGCTGTAAACCGCTCGTCAGTGATTTGTTAGCATACACACTGGGTTCCTCCTACGATAAAAATGCCGTTAAAGAATCCATCTGCTCTTGTACGGAACATACGCGGGATGAAGTTGTTGAAGCGATTCGCGAAAAAGGCCTGTCGCATGTACGTGAAGTCATGAACGTGCTCGAGTGGAGAAATGAAGAGGGCTGCTCCAAATGCCGCCCTGCGCTTAACTACTACCTGGGCATGATTAGCCCTGAAACGTATAAGGACGATAGCACTTCGCGCTTCGTTAACGAGCGTATGCATGCGAATATTCAAAAAGACGGGACTTACTCCGTTGTTCCACGGATTTATGGCGGTGTAACGAATCCCACAGAATTGAAGCGGATTGCCGAAGTAGCGGAGCAATTCAATGTCCCAACTGTGAAATTCACAGGCGGACAACGACTAGACTTGCTTGGTGTGAAAAAGGAAGACCTTACAGCGATGTGGGAAGCGCTGGATATGCCATCAGGCTATGCCTACGGTAAAGCCTTGCGTACGGTCAAAACATGCGTCGGCGATACATTCTGCCGGTTCGGTACAGGTGATGCCATGGCGGTGGGCATCGAGCTGGAGAAGCGTTTTGAGCGCTTAAACACACCGGCCAAAGTAAAGCTGGCAGTATCAGGATGTCCGCGGAATTGTGCGGAATCCGGCATTAAGGATCTAGGCATCGTATCCGTAGATGGAGGATGGGAGCTGTATGCCGGAGGAAACGGCGGTGTGAAGGTACGCGTTGGTGAGCTCTTAACAACCGTGAAAACAGAGCAGGATATTATTGAATACACCGAAGCTTACCTGCAATATTATCGCGAAACTGGTAAATACGGCGAACGTACAAGCGAATGGGTACACCGTTTGGGGATCGAACATATCCGAGATGTCGTTGAAAATGAGGAAGAACGCCAACAACTATGCGACCGGATTGATCAAGCGCTTGCTGTTACGAAGGACCCTTGGAAACAAGCGATCGATAGCAAGAAGATTCAACGTGACCTGTACGAAGTCGTCGAGCTTACCTAACTAAATCACTCAGGAGGAGAAGACCATGATAACACAAGAAGAGCAAACGATTTGGGTTGAGGCCGTATCTTATGAGGATTTAGCGGTGAATACAGGCAAAACGATTCGGTACCAGGGGGAGGAAGTAGCCCTTTTCAAGATGAAAAGCGGCAAGCTGACCGCCATTCAGAACCGTTGTCCGCATAAAGCGGGCGTGCTTGCGGAAGGTATTGTCTGTGACGAGCATGTCTTCTGTCCCATGCATGATCGCAAAATTCATCTCTCTTCGGGGCTCGTGCAAGCCCCGGATACGGGATGTGTGCAGACTTATTCGACGAAAGTTCATGACGGAACTATTTTCATCGGCTTTCCAGCAAGTAAAGAATTGGCAAGTTAAGGGTGGAACGTGCATAGAGGACCGTATCAGCTTAGTTGGCTAGGCCACAGAACTAAGCTGGTGCGGTCTTTTTCTGCGCCAAGAAGCCTCAGAATTTCCTGTTCAGGCGCATCAGAGATACGAACACCGTTCCAAGTGTCGATGACGATTTTGCGCAGCTGATGCTGTTTGAGCAGTTGTCGGAACATAAGTTTGAGTTCGTGAGCGCTCTCCGCCAAATCATTGTTCCTTGTAGTCAGCTGATAGATGCGTTTGCCGTTGTTTTCGATCCAATACAACCATTCGTTGCCTTTGAGCGCTAAGTAGTTGCCGCTTTTGCGTGAGAACGAAATGTCGGCCTTATCAGGCCAGGGGACGAGTAATCCAAAAGGATTAGCCGGATCGACAGCACTAACTAGCGTGTAAGAAGACGGAAGGTCAGAAGAACCTTGTCCCACTGGCTGATGCAGCAGACGAATAAACTCTTTCGTTGCGAATTGGAGCGCATGTAGATCGGCGATGAACAACCCTCGGACGACAAGACCCCACTCTTCCAACTGACGCAAAGCGGTATGAATCGCCTCCCATGGAAAGGGGCAAAGCGCAGAGACGAGGTCTTTGGTAATCAGACCAAAGCGCTCTAACAGATGATGCGTCCACTGCATAGCGGAAGATTGTTTATCAAAGGCGGCATTATGCAGTGTACTTAAGGCATACCACCGGCCTAGCCCTGACTGGAATTTGTCCCCTTTTTTAGAAGTTGAAGTGCCAGTAGCATGTAGCCGCAGAGGTGCGAACTGATCATTGGCGGCCAGACCCTCCCAGACGAGCTGGAGCAGTTCTTCTAATAGTAGGGAAGGGGTCTTGCCGGTTTCAAGGCCAAGCTTACTAAGAAAAACAGCCCCTTTGGCTTCCATAAGGCTTAGTAGTTCAGGAGAAGAAGCGGGTCTATGGCGCATCCCAGCAAGGCAGGGTTCGAAAAGTGTGGAACTTTCTGCGAGAAAGAAAGCGATACGACCTTCTTTTTCGCCTTCCTCCTTGTGGCCTATCCAAAAAATGTCTCCTGATGAACACAACATATCCAAGTCCTGTTTCCGGTAGGATAATTGCCTTGTCGGGAAGAAAATAGATTCCCACAGTGAAACGGGCAGGAAGAATCCTTGCAAATCCGTGATAATTTCCCGCAGCTGCTCCATTCCCGGAACATCAGTTCGGTTGGTTAGTTTGCGCATAAGCGGCATGTGCGATAGATAGGTGATAGGAAGAATAGCCGAACTTTCGCGTCTGAGAATCTGCAGAGACTGGCGTACTAAGCGTGAAGCAACTTTGCTACTTGTCCAAAGCGACTCCACTTCAGGATCTGCAAAAGGTGCAGGCTCCAATAAGCGGGCAGCGATAGCTTCCTCAATCCAGCGTTCTATTGTTTCAGCCTCTATCTCATAGCGCTCGACAAGCTCTTCAGCGGTGAAAGACAGCCTCCCGTCCGCATATCTTTGGAAGATGAACGTTCTAGCGAGAGGATCTGAGGCGAGCGAAGCATAGAATTCGACTTCATCGCGGCATATGTAACGCGACTCGCCGGTGAAGGAAGTGGCTGCGGCGCTGCCTTGCTCAAGCAGTTCATAGATCCAGGTCTGGGCAGAGGACGCGGTGGCTGAACCGGCTTTGACGAGTTCGGTGATCGAGGCATCTCCGCGCTCTTTTAAATAACGAAAGACATGCTTAGCTGACGTCCATGCTTCATCCGACGTGGAAAGCTTGGTCTCTTCAGCTTCTAGGACTTGAGGGCTTATCGCGTTACGAACGGTATCTGCGCCGAAAATATCGGCTGCCATTTGCCGGCTGAAGCCTAGTAATTCTACTTGCAAATCCTGAGATAAGCTGTCGGACTCATATATTTTTTGCGCCACATAGTCGGATTGGAATTGAGCTGCCAGGGGCGAAGGGAAGTGGTTGCGATGAACCGCAAAGTGGATGTCACCTGCATGAATCCCGTCCATGATACTCCGCAAATGCTCCAAATCGACATGTTCATCCAAGCATTCACGCATAGCCTCTTGAAAGAGTGGAAATCGCTCCTTGTAGGGCAGCGCTTCTTTCATTAGCTCCTGACCGCGAAGTCGTTTGAGCCAAGCTGGCATCCGTGTAAAACTGCGAGAAAGCAGAAGTGAGGTTTCTGCAAGCCGCTGGAACGCTGCACCAAACATGCCGGACTCCGCGACAGCTCCGATAACCAATTGTTCAGCTTCATTATAAGAAAGGGACATGATGGCATGCACAACGGCTTCTTGATAGCTGGGAAAAATCAATTCGATGCCATTGTCCTTGGCATTCGTATAGATGGCCGAGTGTCCATTGTGGCCCAAATGTTTCTCCAGTGCCATAAGCCAAGTACGGTTCACTTTTCGTCCAAATAAGCTGTGCAGCACGTAATGAGTTTGGTTCTGCTCATCGGCAAAAGTTTCAATAACAACCGTTTGATCGGTCGGTACGGTATTGACCGCAATTTGATTGCGAATGAGCCCGATCAGCGCGTGACTGGCTTCCGTATCAAAAAAGTACTGCTCCATGAGCCATTCTTGGACGGCGACATCTCCTTCTGTATGAGACTGAGCGTTCAAACGATCCCGCAGCTCGCGCCAAAGCAGTCCCGTTTGAACCCCGAGCTGATAGGATTTTCCGCCAGTCTCCCCGCGCCAGAAGGGGATTTCGCTGTACCGGTTCTCGGCTTCTTGCACATAAATGCGCTCCGGACGCTTGCGGACGATTCGCCACGAAGCCGTACCAAGCTGGAATACGTCGCCAATCGACGATTCATGAATGAACTCTTCATCCAGCTCGCCTAGATGAAGGCCGGTTTCGTTGTGATGCACGGGATAAGCCGTGCTCTGAGGAATCGTGCCGGCGCCTGTCAGCGCGGCCATCTGCGAAGCCGCTACGCGTTCCAAGCGGCCGGTTTCGCGGTCCCATGCGATGAGCGGCCGCGCAAAGGGGTACAAACCCGCGAGCACCTCCAGCATCGCGAGCCAGCGCTCCCGCGGCAGCTCGCGGAAGGAGTCGCTCTGCGCGAGCAGGCGCGCCAGAAGCGCGACATCCAGCTCGTCGCCCAGCGCCGTCATCGCGACGAGCTGCTGCGCCAGTACATCGAGGCTGCCCCGCGGGATGCGGATGGCCTCGATGTCGCGCGCAGCGATCCGCCGGCTGAGCACGGCGAGCTCCGGCAGCAGGCTGCGGCTGCGCGCGAGCAGCACGCCGCGGCTAACGCTGCCGACGGCATGGCCGGCGCGGCCGATCCGCTGGATGCCTGCCGCAGCGGTGAAAGGCGTGTCGATCTGGATGACCAGATCGACATGGCCGACGTCGATGCCGAGCTCCAGCGACGACGTAGCGACCAGGCAGCGAAGCTCGCCGGCTTTGAGCTGGCGCTCGACCTCGAGCCGGATCTCGCGGGCAACGCTGCCGTGATGGCTTCGCGCGATCTCATGACCGACATGGTCATTGAGGCGCAGGGTTAACCGCTCGCACAGCCTGCGGCTGTTTGCGAAGATGAGTACCGTGCGGCAGCCTTCCATAAGCTGCAGCACACGTTCTACAAGAGGCGTCCAGATGGCCTCTTTGTCCGCCCCGGCTCGCGCTGGCTCCGGCATCGTCACCTGCAGGGCGTAGTGCTTTTCGGCTTGGCTCTCGACAATCGCGACAGGGCGGAGCTCGTCCTGTTCCCATCCGCCGAGAAAACGAGCGACGCGTTCAATTGGCTTTTGCGTGGCAGAGACGCCGATCCGCTGTACGGATCGTCCGCACCACACGTTCAGCCTTTCCAGCGTCAAGGACAAATGCATTCCGCGCTTATCCGCTGCCAGATCGTGAATCTCGTCGATGACGACTTGCTCTACGCTCTTGAGCATTTCTCTCGCGCGCGGCGAGGTGAGCAGCAGGTAGAGTGACTCTGGCGTGGTCACCAGCAGATCAGGCGGCTGCTTCAACATAGAGGCTCGCGTGCTCTGGGTGGTATCGCCGGTGCGGACGCCGACACGTAGTCCGTGCCAAGGGGTGTCCTTATCAAATGAGGCCGCAAGCTCCTCGATCTCCGTCATAAAATGAAACAAATGATCATGAATATCATTATTCAGCGCTTTGAGCGGCGTAACAACCAGTACGCGAACTCCGGGTGCGTAGGGCTCGCCGCCTGCCTGTTTCTTTTTCACAATACCGTCCATACAAGGCAGTAAGGCTGCTAGTGTTTTACCTGAACCCGTAGGGGAAGAGATGAGGGTATGCTTCCTGGTGTTTATCTCCTTCCACGCCTGTATCTGTACATCAGTGGGCTCGCCGAAGCGTGAAATAAACCACTCTTTCAGAATCGGGTGAAAATGAGATAGAGGTCCTTGTGCATTTGCCGTCATTTCGTTCGCTCCCTTGCTCGTAATTTCTTCCAACATAGCATAATGTAGGCGCTTTCGCCAATTAGGTGTCGTTAAGGGTCTATTGCGAGAAATAGTGAAAGGAAAATAAAAGTCCACCCTCCTAAAAATAACCAGTTCAACGAATTCATCTGTTAGATGTGGTTATCTAAGATGAAGGAGTGTGAGTGAAACTTGATGTTCAAAAAAGTAATCGCGACGGGTCTTGCTTTTGTAACGATCATGGGGAGCAGCACAGCCGTTTTGGCCAAAGACAATGGCAGTGGCAATGGCAATCGGAAAGATGATGGGAAAGTCGAAATCCATCTCACTTTTAACGATTTGAAAACCGCGGAATGGGCCGTACGCTATATCGCAAGCTTAGCATCGAAGCGTGTGTTCGAGGGGTATGAGGACGGTACATTTAAACCGCAAAACACCGTTTCACGCATTGAAGCCATCACCGCAGCCGTCCGTCTTATGGGGCTTCGCAGCCAAGCGGAATCTTCAACTGAAATGAGCACTCACCTCAATTTTAAAGATGCGAATCAAGTTCCTGCTTGGGCAGTAGGGTATGTAGCTCTGGCATTAGAAAACGACTTGTTTTCTGAAAATGACGACTCCGTTCAGCCTCAGAAAGAAGGTGATCGGTTATGGGCGACAACGCTTTTGGTCAAAGCTCTGAAGCTGGACGCTCAGGCCAAAGCGAAAATGAACACGACCCTGCCGTTCAAGGATGCGAAGCAAATCCCAGCAGGTTCAGTTGGTTATGTCGCTGTGGCTATTGAAAAAGGCCTAATAGATGGTTTCGAAGATAATACATTCAGGCCTAATCAGCCGGTTACTCGGGCTCAGCTTGCGGCATTGCTTGATCGTACAGGCGGTCAATTGCCGGATCAAGGAAATCAAGGAAATAACACACTAACGGGAACTGTGAACAGCGTGGTTAACGGGAACGCATTAGTGATGACAACCTCAGGCACGACATCAACCTATGCTTTGCATCCGGAGGTTTATATTTACAAAAACGGAGTGAAAATCACTTCTTCAGCTCTGCAAGCTGGAGACGAAGTGAGTGTGCGAACTTTTAACAATCAAATTATTTATATACTACACGCTGCATCCAGAAGTTGTTATTTATCGCAATGGGGTAAAAGTTGATGCTTCTGCCTTGCAGGTTGGCGATGTGGTGAACGTTCGGACTTCGGACAATAAAGTTATCTTTATTGAAGTAACACAAACGGCGCAAGCGATTACGAATAGCGGAACGATCACGGCAGCTGTGACGAACAATGTGATTAAACTCAAGCAGAATAACTTCAATTTTGAAATAACGCTGCATCCGGATGTCGTCGTATATCGCAATGGCTTGAAAGTGGCTCTAACCGATCTGCAAATTGGGGATGAAGTCAACATTCGCACCTCGGAGAACAAAGTCATCTATATTGAAGTTACCAAAATGGTGCAGCCTATTACGAACAACGGCACGGTTAACGCCGCAGTCAGCAACAATGAATTGAAGCTTACGAAATCGGGAGTTACGACCGCTTATGCTTTGCACCCGGATGTCATCGTCTATCGAAACGGCGCCAAGGTTAGAGCCATTGACCTTAAAGTAGGCGACGAAGTCGATATCCGCACCTCCGATAATAAAGTTATCTATATTGAAGTAACGAAAATGGTCGACGAGAATTTGCCATTTGATCTGCAAGGGAAACTAAAAGGAACGACCCTTAACGCGCAGGGCGGCCTTGCCACGATTTCTATCGTGCAATCGGTTAATGGCAAGGATCAGACGACTGTGTATCAAGTTGCTTCCACTGTGACCGTTTCGGGCAACTTAGCGTTGTTTAAGGAAGGGCGGCTTGTTCAGCTGAAGGGCGCGAATAAGGTTGTGACTTCTATCACGATTAAGTGATAGAGATGAATTGAGGGAGATTGGGAAGAGGTTAGAAATAGAGAGAAGAAGAAAAGAAGAAGAAAGGAAGAGGAGCCCTGTATGGGGCTCCTTTTTCTGTGAGGAAATAGCTCGGTTTTCACGAAATAGAAGACTCTAGTTCTCTGAGACAAGCCTTGAGATGCCCTAGCCGGTTTCCACGCTAGTTTTTTTGAATTTGTTATTGGCAGGTGAGTGGAAGTTGGCGGTATGGGAGTGGCGTGATTGGATGGTGGGGGTTAGTAAAGTAGCTAACAGTAGACCTGACGGTATTGGTCCGTCGGTTTTTTCTTATTTGTTTAGCTTCTGCATGTCATTGGAAATGTGATTTCTCACAGTTTCATTAATCTGCGATATCTTTTAACGCTTTGACCTCCACAGATAGTTCAAATACATCCTAATTACTAAATTCGCAGCCCATGGATGTGTGTCACCCAACTATGCGCCAGTCGGGGAGTTGAGAATGCCGAAAAGGCCATCTCAACAACGTGGAGGTTGCGAGCAGGCCGTGAGAGATCCCAAAAGGCGGCCTCAAGAACTATTTTCCCCGGAAATGGTAGTAATGCTGCGCAAGCGGTCCAAAAAGGCTCTCTCACCCGCCGCTAAGACGTTCACTTGTTACGAGAAGTCCAAAATGGATGTCTCAACTTGTCGCACAAGCTGAAACCATTAACGCTGCACTGCAAAACAAGCTTGCCCTCTAGCGCAACTTGCCTCGACGTCGATCCTCCTCCAAACAACCCCAAAACGGCCACTAGGCAACAAAAAAGCCCATTAATAATGGGCCAGAATCACAGCAATATCATTATCATTGAATTGGAAGGCGCCTTCGTCAGATTTCGTGAAATGATGGCCCCTTGACTCAATATACTGGCAGAGTCGAAACAAAATGCCTGGTTCCACATTCAGGAGTTCTGACAAGGAAAACACATTTTTTTGTTCGGTAATCATTTCGATCATGGATTGAAATAGCCCCCTAAAGGTGTAATGTACTTGTTAGTTATCATCATAGTACATGCTAAGCATCATATACTGTCGAAATGTTGGGTTAACAAAACGTTCACTTTTCCATATTCACTGTAACAACATAAAAGCCCTCGAATCCTCCAATAGGAGGCCTCGAAGGCTTACATGGATCCCTTTGCTGACGGAATCAGATCTTTAGTTCCCCAAGCTTGATCAGTTCTACAACCGCTTGTGAACGACCCTTTACGTTCAGCTTTTGCATGACATTAGAGATATGATTTCTCACAGTTTTTTCACTGATAAAAAGCTGCTGTGCGATATCCTTCGTCGTTTTGTCTTGCACTAATAGTTCGAATACTTCGCGTTCGCGGTTCGTAAGTAGAAATTTGTTTTTGTGGTCGCTGCCCATGGATGTGTGTCACCCCTCCTTGCTCGGGTATTGGGAAATACAAGGTTAAGGGATACAGTCAAAATTAGTTTATGAAGGGCTGCTGCCAATGGTGCGGCTATGCGCAAAAATAGGCGATATCCGCTTTTGAGTTTCTATCCGAGGCATGGTAAGCTGAAGCGAGGTATATCATTTGGGCAAAGGAGGATGTTCTATTGTTCAAACGTGATTATTTTATGCGGCAGATTGAGCAGATGACTCAGGTATTGCATCGCATTTTATTTAATAAGGAACATATTCCACTGGCGGATGCGCAGCAGCTGCTGGATGAAGCCAGCCGGCATTTGCTCGGGCTCAATGTTCGTTCACTACAAGCTTTATCAAGCAAGGATATCCTGGAGCTGCTCTCCTATAACGGAAATTTGGATACGGCCAAAGCGATGGTCATTGGAGATATGTTCGTCGGTCACGGGGATTTGCTGAAACAGCATGAACAAACGGACGAGGCATACCGGGCATATGTAAAATCTCTTGATTTACTGCTTCACTTGTCTCTTTCTCCCGAGGTTACTCCTAAGGATGACGAGAATGCCGAAGTGGCTGTTCGCATACAAACCAGTCTGGATCGACTTAAGGCGTGGATGGTTCCGGAAGATATGAAAAGGTTGCTTTTCGCCCATTATGAAAAACAAGGCGACTACGCGAAGGCCGAGGACGTGCTATTTCATTATATGGAGGATCACCCGGACCAGTCGGAGTTTCTATGGCAAGGTGTTGCCTTTTATGAGACACTGCTTGATATAGAAGAAAATTTGCTTGAAGCTGGCAACTTCAGTCAGGAAGAAGCCGCCGAAAGCCTGCGACAGGTACAGCAGAAATTGGACTCTTTTGAAACTCCTAATAATTATAAATAGAAATTGCAGGTGATAAAATGGCTTGGTATCAGGAAAGCTTTGGGAATGATTATTTATTAGTTTATAAGCATCGGGATATGCAAGGCGCTTATCATGAAGTGAAGAAAATGATTGATTGGCTTGATCTGCAGCAAGGGGCCGAGGTATTGGATTTGTGCTGCGGGATGGGGCGTCATTCCATGGCTCTGGCGGATTTTGGATATGAAATCACGGGGGTTGACTTGTCTGAAGTGCTTTTGAATGAAGCTGTGCAATTGGACAAACAGAAGCGTGTGACTTGGGTGCGCGGTGATATGCGGGAAGTTCCCCTAGGGCGTCAGTTCGATGCAGTTGTGAACTTGTTTACGTCATTTGGATATTTTGATGAGGAAGAACAGAATGCCAAGGTGTTTTATGAGATGAATCGTCTTTTAAAAGAGGGCGGTCGTTTTATTATTGATTTCCTGAATCCGATTTATGTTCAAACGCATCTTGTTCCGCAATCGCAGGCAGCAAAGGGTACACCGTCATTGATCCGGGGCTGCATACCCCGGATGCAGAAGCGCTCTGGCTGCAGGTGCTGCAGGAGCGCGGGATCGGCTTCGAGCACGTCGAGCAGATCGTGCTCACCCACCACCATCCCGATCACTATGGGATGGCGGGTTGGTTCCAGGAGCGCACGGGCGCGCCGGTCCTCCTATCGGAGACCGGACTCGCGCAAGTGCAGCTCCTGTGGGGAGCTGAGCAGCCGATGTCGGAGCGGCTGCTGACGCTTTTTGCCCGGCATGGCTTCCCGGAAGCCGGGCTGGCCGAGATGACGAAGCACATGGTGAGCTTCGTCGACTTGGTTTCCCCGCAGCCGCAGGTTACGCTGCTGCGAGAAGGCCCTGTGCGCCTCGGGAACCGCGTTTACGAAGCCATTGAGACCCCCGGCCATGCCGCGGGTCACCTGGTCTTCTACGACCCTTCGACGGAGGTGATTTTTTGCGGCGACCACGTTCTGCCGCAAATATCGCCGAACGTTTCCTTCCTCCCGCAGGTGGAAGAAAACCCGCTCGGCGAGTACTTGCGCAGCCTGCAGGAGATCGGCAGGCTGCAGGTCAAGATGGCTTACCCGGGGCACGGGGAGCCTTGGTCTGGCTTTGGCGCACGCACAGAGGAGCTGGTGCGCCATCATCATGAGCGGCTTGCGCTCATGGAGGGTCAGCTACGCGCGCCGCTTAGTGCTTATGAGGTGTGCCGCGCGACCTTCGGCGACCGGCTCAGCGTGCATCAGATGAGGTTCGCGTTGTCGGAGACGATCGCTCACCTCATCTTGCTCGAAGCGGAGGGCCGCGTCCAGCAGGTCGACTCTGCCGCGGAGCTTGTCCGCTACGTAGCAACCAGCCGCTAAATGAATAAAAGCACATCAAATTCGCCTGTTGAGCGAAGGTTGATGTGCTTTTTTGTCATTTAGTGACTGAGCCGGCGGGTTACTCTGTTGACTTCGCGATACTTCTCCCGCGCAAGGTGAGAGGAGCTCTATTTAACTCTGTTAACTCCGTCCCGTTTTCGTCCGAAAGAGGCAGCTCTATCGCGACTTGAAGGAACTACGTTCCTCTGTTTACCCGATACGCAGATACTTCGCGACTTGAAGGAACTACGTTCCGCTATTTGCTCGATAAACAGACAATTCGCGGCTTAAGGGGAACTACGTTCCGCTATTTCTCACATTTCATCCGAGAATCGGCTGCCTGGAGTCAAATAGCGCCCTGTAGTTCCGCTTGAATCCAAAAATCGCTCATTTTCCGTAAATAGCGTCCTGTAGTTCCCTTTATCTACGCATAACTCCGTCAACACTCCACAGCTCTTCATTTCTCGCTGCTTTTAGTTCCGGT
>NZ_JBFTQB010000050.1:0-18756 GCF_056398785.1 Paenibacillus sp. 01T422
GTTCACGATTGCGTACTCCGTACGGAAACGGTTCGTGAATCCACGTTTAGGTAAACGACGGTATAACGGATTTTGTCCACCCTCGAATCCAGGACGAACGCCACCACCAGAACGTGCGTTTTGACCTTTGTGTCCGCGAGTTGATGTTTTACCCATACCACTACTTGTTCCACGTCCAACACGTTTACGAGTTTTACGAGCACCAGTAGTAGAACTTAGTTCATGTAACTTCATCGTTGTACACCTCCTCTAGATCTTTATATCGTGCAATTATGCTTCGATTTCTTTAACTTCTACCAAATGGCTCACTTGATTAACCATACCTCTGATAGCTGCGTTATCTTGGTGAAGAACAGTTTGGTGTAGCTTGCGCAGACCAAGAGTTTTCACAGTAACACGTTGCGTTTCAGGGCGGCCAATCAGGCTGCGTTTTAGGGTAATTTGTAATTGTTTCGCCATGTTTACCCCTCCTAACCTAGTAACTCTTGAACAGTTTTCCCACGAAGCTTTGCAACTTCTTCCGCTTTTTTCAAGCGGCTCAAGCCTTCAAGCGTAGCGTTAACCATGTTCATAGAGTTCGATGAACCCAGGGATTTTGTCAAAATATCGCCGATACCAGCAAGTTCAAGAACTGCACGAACTGGTCCACCTGCGATAACTCCTGTACCTTGGGAAGCTGGTTTAAGCAGAACGCGTCCTGCACCAAACTTACCAGTTACAAGGTGAGGAATCGAAGTGCCTACGATTGGAACATGAATCAAGTTCTTTTTCGCATCTTCAATACCTTTACGGATTGCATCAGGAACTTCGGAAGCTTTACCGATTCCTGCGCCAACCCAGCCATTGCCATCGCCAACGACAACAAGTGCGCTGAAGCTGAAACGACGTCCGCCTTTTACTACTTTAGCTACGCGATTAATATTAACGACTTTTTCTGTTAGCTCTAAAGTATTAGGATCTACACGCAAGTCTTTTACCTCCTTATATATGTTTTTCCTAGAATTCTAGTCCAGCTTCACGAGCTGCGTCGGCCAATGCTTGAACACGACCATGATAAAGGTATCCACCGCGGTCAAAAACCACTTTGTCAAATCCCTTTTCTTTCGCGCGTTGAGCAATTAATGCACCAACTTTACGAGCAGCTTCTACGTTACCACCATTACCAATATCACTTTTCAGATCTTTATCTTGAGTCGATGCTGCAACGATTGTTACACCAGTTGTATCATCGATCAATTGAGCGTACATGTGTTTGGAAGAACGGAAGATGTTTAAGCGCGGACGAACAGTTGTACCTTCAATTTTCTTACGAACACGAAGGTGTCTTTTCAAACGTGCTTTGTTTTTATCGCTTTTAGTAATCATCTATACTTACACTCCTTTCATCATCTTATGATGCGAGGCTTATGCTTACGTAGCTAGCTCTCTCAAGAGAACTTTTAGCTATTACTCGCGATCTTACGACCTTATTTCTTCTTACCAGCTTTACCTTCTTTACGAAGGATGCGCTCGCCTTCATACTTGATCCCTTTACCTTTATACGGCTCAGGCTCACGTACGGAACGAACTTTAGCTGCCATAGCACCAACGCGTTCTTTATCAATACCGCGAACGATAATTTTTGTGTTCGAAGGAACTTCGAACTCAATACCGCTCTCTGGAGTGATTTCAACTGGATGGGAGTACCCAACGTTGAGAACTAATTTGTCGCCGCTTTTGTTAGCACGGTAACCTACGCCTACTAGATCCAAAGATTTCGCAAAGCCTTCCGTTACACCACTTACCATGTTGGCAACAACACTACGTGTTGTACCATGCAAAGCACGGTGGAGCTTGTTATCGGAAGGACGCTCAACGGAAATCTCGTTTTCTAGAACACTTACTTTCATATCTTTATGAAGTTCACGGGACAAAGAACCTTTAGGGCCTTTAACCGTGATTTGAGTATTCTCTAGTGTTACATTTACACCACTTGGAATGGTGATTGGTTTACGACCAATACGAGACATGTTTGCACCTCCATTCAATTACAATTGTATTACCAAACGTAGCAGATAACCTCTCCGCCAGCTTTGGATTGACGAGCATCTTTATCCGTCATAACTCCTTTAGATGTGGAGATGATGGCAATCCCTAATCCGCCCAATACACGAGGGACTTCTTGTGATTTTGTATAAACGCGTAGACCTGGTTTACTGATTCTTTTCAAACCAGAGATAACACGCTCATTGTTTGAACCGTATTTCAGGAACAAACGGATGATACCTTGTTTGCTATCTTCAACATACTCAGCATCACGGATAAATCCTTCTTTTTTAAGGATTTCAGCGATTTCCCTCTTCACTTTTGACGCGGGAATTTCAACTGTTTCATGACGTACGATATTCGCATTACGAATGCGAGTTAGCATATCTGCAATTGGATCTGACATGACCATTTTGTGTAAACCTCCTTCCCGAAAATAGGGTGATTACCAGCTTGCTTTTTTAACGCCTGGAATCTGACCTTTATGTGCTAATTCGCGGAAACAAATCCGACAAATTTTGAACTTGCGAAGCACTGAATGCGGACGTCCGCAGCGCTCACAACGTGTGTATGCTTGCACTTTAAACTTCGGGGTACGTTGTTGTTTGACTTTCATCGAAGTTTTTGCCACTTAATATAACACCTCCTGATAGGTACGACCTGGAACCTATTTAACGAAAGGCGCTCCGAGTTGTGTTAAAAGCTCGCGAGCTTCCTCGTCGGACTTAGCCGTTGTTACGATAACGATATCCATACCACGCACTTTATCAATCTTATCATACTCAATTTCAGGGAAAATGAGTTGTTCTTTCAATCCAAGCGTGTAGTTCCCACGGCCATCAAAAGCCTTGTTGGAAATACCGCGGAAGTCACGTACACGTGGAAGTGATACGTTGAAAAGTTTATCCAAGAAATGATACATGCGCTCGCCGCGAAGTGTAACCTTCACACCGATTGGCATGTTCTCACGAAGTTTGAAACCCGCGATTGCTTTTTTGGATTTAGTTACAACTGGTTTTTGACCAGAGATTTTTTGAAGATCTTCTACTGCAGTGTCAAGTACTTTGGAGTTCGATACAGCTTCACCAACACCCATGTTGATAACGATCTTCTCGACTTTAGGAACTTGCATAACTGTTGAGTAATTAAACTTTTGGATTAACGCTGGAGTAATTTCGTTCAAATAACGATCTTTCATTCTTACTGCCATGACTCATTGGCCTCCTTTCCATGCTTGTTTGTATTAGTCGATAACTTCGCCGGATTTTTTCGCGATGCGAACTTTCGTTCCGTTATCCAATACTTTGTATCCTACGCGAGTAGGTTTGCCGCTCTTAGGATCAATCAGCATCACGTTAGAAACATGGATTGCAGCTTCTTGATTCAAGATACCGCCTTGTGGGTTTTGTTGGGATGGTTTCGCATGTTTCTTAACCATGTTTACACCTTCAACCAGTACACGGTTTTGACGAGGATAAGCAGCGATTACACGGCCCTTCTTACCTTTGTCTTTACCAGTGATTACAAAAACCGTATCGTCTTTTTTCACGTGCAGTTTATTGTTATGAGATTCTAATCTCTTTTTAGTTCTTGGCATTAGCTTCTACACCTCCTGAGGTTTCCCGTTAGGAAAACAAACATCGTAACTGTTCTTAGATAACTTCTGGAGCCAAGGATACGATCTTCATGAAGTCTCTGTCACGAAGTTCGCGCGCTACTGGTCCAAAGATACGTGTACCACGTGGGCTTTTATCTTCTTTCACGATAACAGCCGCATTCTCATCGAATGAGATATATGAACCGTCTTTACGACGAGCTCCGCTCTTCGTACGAACGATAACTGCTTTAACAACGTCACCTTTTTTGACAACGCCACCTGGTGTTGCTTCTTTTACTGAACAGACGATCAAATCACCAATGTGACCAACRCGACGACCAGTACCACCCAAAACGCGGATACACATTAATTGTTTCGCACCTGAGTTGTCAGCGACAGCCAAACGAGTAAATGGTTGAATCATCGTAGTCCCTCCTTTCGAGGTTCATGTCTATAATATTAGATAACAACTGCAACTTCAATTACTTCAACCAGTCTCCAAGATTTATCTTTGGACAAAGGTCTAGTTTCACTGATTTTCACAGTGTCACCAATTTTAGCTTGGTTGTTTTCATCATGCGCTTTAAACTTTTTCGTATGCTTGATTCTCTTGTGATAGAGCTCATGTTTTTTGTAAGTTTCAACAGCAACAACAATGGTTTTATCCATTTTATCACTGACAACTTTACCGATCAGGACTTTACGATCGTTACGTTCAGCCATCTAAGGAACCCTCCCTTCTAGATTTGGTTACCCAATCCCCAATTCTCTTTCACGCAAAATAGTCTTGGCACGAGCGATCTCTTTACGCAAATCACGAATTTGAGTCGGGTTGTCCAATTGACCAGTAGCTAGTTGAAAACGGAGGTTAAAGAGTTCTTCTTTAAAACCATTAACTTTTTGCTCAATTTCAGCAGTGGTTAAGTTCCGGAATTCACTACCCTTCATTTGCTTCACCGCCTACTTCTTCTCTTTTCACGAATTTCGTTTTGATTGGAAGCTTGTGAGCAGCAAGACGCATCGCTTCACGAGCGACCTCTTCACTAACACCAGCAAGTTCAAACAAAATTTTACCCGGTTTTACTACAGCAACCCATTTCTCCACGTTACCTTTACCACTACCCATACGAACTTCAAGCGGTTTTTGTGTAACTGGTTTAGCTGGGAAGATTTTAATCCAAACTTTACCTCCACGTTTGATATAACGTGTCATGGCAATACGTGCTGCTTCGATTTGACGGTTGGAGACCCAAGCCGGTTCTACCGCTTGCAGACCATATTCGCCAAAAGCTACTTCCGTACCGCCTTTAGCGCGACCCTTCATGTTACCGCGGTGTTCTTTACGGTGTTTTACACGTTTAGGTACTAACATGATTTAAATTCCTCCTTCCGGCTGAGCCTTTTTCTTAGCTGGCGGAAGTACTTCTCCACGATAAATCMATACTTTTACACCGATACGTCCATAAGTAGTGGCTGCTTCAGCAGTACCATAGTCGATATCCGCACGAAGCGTATGAAGTGGAACAGTTCCTTCGCTATATCCTTCCGTACGAGCAATCTCAGCACCGCCAAGACGTCCGCTAGTTGCTACTTTAATACCTTTTGCTCCAGATCTCATTGTTCTTTGCATAGCTTGTTTCATCGCACGACGGAAAGAAACACGACGTTCCAATTGAAGTGCAACAGCTTCAGCTACTAGAATAGCATCAAGGTCAGGGCTTTTGATTTCAGAAATGTTAATGTGAACTTTTTTATTGGACATAGCAGCAATGTAGTTGCGAATAACTTCAACTTCAGCTCCGCCTTTACCAATAACCATTCCTGGTTTTGCAGTATGAATCGTAACGTTCACACGGTTAGCCGCGCGCTCGATATCGAATCGGGAAACTGCGGAATCTTTAAGTTTATTCTTCAAGTATTCGCGAATTTTGACATCTTCAAGCAACAGAGTTCCGAAATCTTTCTCTGCGAACCATTTGGACTCCCAATCACGAATAATACCAATTCTAAAGCCTACCGGGTTTACTTTCTGACCCACACGTTATCCCTCCTTATTTTTCAGATACCACGATTGTAATGTGGCTGGTACGTTTTTTGATCGCGCTAGCACGGCCCATTGCACGTTGTTGGAACCTTTTCATTGTTGGTCCTTGGTTAACAAACGTCTCAGAAACCACTAGGTTATTAGGATCTAATGAGTAGTTATGCTCTGCATTGGCAATTGCGGAGTTAAGAAGTTTCTCCAAGATTGGAGAAGCTGCTTTAGGCGTATGACGCAGAATCGCGATCGCTTCACCTACCGCTTTTCCCCGAATCAAGTCAACAACTAGCTTTGCTTTACGAGGAGCAATCCGAGCGTGGTTCAATATTGCTTTAGCTTGCATGGTAGTACCTCCTCTCGGTTAAAAATTGAAATTAGCGTTTACCGGTTTTTTTATCGTCATCGTGACCTTTGTAAGTACGTGTTGGAGCAAATTCACCAAGCTTATGTCCAACCATATCTTCCGTTACGTATACAGGCACGTGTTTTCTTCCATCGTACACTCCGAAAGTGTGACCAACGAATTGCGGGTAAATCGTAGAACGACGGGACCACGTTTTGATAACCAGTTTTTTGCTGGATGTGTTCAAGTCTTCTACTTTTTTCAGTAAGTATCCATCAATAAATGGACCTTTCTTTAAGCTGCGACCCATGGGTGTTCCTCCCTTCCTTGAACCTTAAGAGAATTCGTATATCCTAGATTACTTCGTACGACGACGTACAATGTATTTATCGGATGCTTTACCTTTTTTACGAGTTTTGAAGCCAAGCGTCGGTTTACCCCATGGAGACATAGGTGATTTACGTCCGATTGGTGCGCGTCCTTCACCACCACCGTGTGGGTGATCATTCGGGTTCATTACGACCCCACGAACTTGTGGACGATTGCCTTTCCAACGATTACGTCCTGCTTTACCGATTTTCACGAGTTCGTGATCTTCGTTACCAACAGAACCGATTGTTGCGCGGCAAACTTTAAGGACTTTACGAACTTCACCAGATGAAAGGCGAATAGTTACGTAAGTTTCTTCTTTACCAAGCAATTGAGCTTCTGTTCCAGCTGCACGAACTAACTGTGCACCTTTACCAGGTTTCAACTCAATGTTGTGGATAACTGTACCAACTGGAATGTTTTCCAATGGAAGAGCGTTACCTACTTTGATATCTGATTGCGGTCCAGATACGATGCGATCATCCACTTTAAGACCTTTAGGAGCGATGATGTATCTTTTCTCGCCATCTGCATAATGGATCAATGCGATGTTCGCGGAACGGTTAGGATCGTACTCAACTGTAGCAACGCGTCCTGGTATTCCATCTTTAGTACGTTTGAAATCGATGATACGGTATTTACGTTTGTGTCCACCACCGTGATGACGAACCGTAATTTTACCTTGGTTATTACGACCAGCATGCTTGAACAGAGGAGCAAGCAACGATTTCTCCGGTGTTGATGTTGTGATTTCTTCAAAAGTAGAAACCGACATCGCACGTCGAGCTGGTGAGGTTGGTTTGTATTTTTTAATTGGCACTCTGATTTCCTCCTAACTTTAAGAAATGGGTTATACCGATTCAAAGAATTCCAATTCTTTGCTTTCTGCGCTTAGGGACACGATAGCTTTTTTCCAGATGGAAGTGTAGCCGGAGTGTTTGCCATAACGTTTAGGCTTAGCTGGCATTCTCAATGTGTTTACATTTGTAACTTTCACTTTGAAGATTGCTTCAATAGCTTGTTTAATTTCTGTTTTGTTAGCGCGAAGATCTACTTCGAAAACATACTTTTTATTAGCCATTAGGTCGCTTGTACGCTCAGTGATGATCGGGCGCTTGATAATGTCGCGTGGATTTTTCATTGTGCAAGCACCTCCTCAACTTTCTGTACAGCTTCTTGCGTAATGATCAATTTGTCATACAACATGACATCACGAACATTCACGCCATTAGCAGCAACGAATTTCACACCTGGGATGTTACGAGCGGACAAAGCAACGTTGGAGTCGTTATCTACGCCTACAACCAATACTTTGCGATCAATTTTCAGGTTGTTCAAGATTGCTACAAATTCTTTCGTCTTAGGAGCATTCAATTGAAGCTGATCCAATACGATCAAGTTGTTATCAAGAACTTTCGAGGACAAAGCGGATTTAATCGCTAAACGACGAACTTTTCTTGGCAATTTGAAACCATAGCTAC
This sequence comes from Paenibacillus sp. 01T422, assembly GCF_056398785.1. Lineage (NCBI taxonomy): Bacteria > Bacillati > Bacillota > Bacilli > Caryophanales > Paenibacillaceae > Paenibacillus > Paenibacillus sp. 01T422. The sequence goes on from NZ_JBFTQB010000050.1 coordinate 7,857, forward strand.
GAGGAGTTGGTCCGAATACGGTACCGCCGCCTTTCCACTGTGGAGCACGAATACTACCTTGACGAGCACGGCCTGTTCCTTTTTGTTTCCAAGGTTTACGACCACCGCCGCGAACTTCCGAACGACCTTTTGTTTTGTGAGTTCCTTGACGCACAGCTGCTTGTTGCAAAAGAACAGCTTCGTGAATCGCATGAACGTGAGGCTCAATTCCGAAAACAACGTCAGACAGTTCAACTTCTCCTACCTGAGCACCTGTTACATTATATAAAGCTACTTTTGGCATCTGTCTTCCTCCTTTCCTACTTTTTAACAGCAGACTTCACGCTAACGTAGCTGTTTTTAGGACCCGGAATGGAACCTTTAACTAGCAATACATTACGCTCAGCATCTACTTTAATGATTTGCAAATTTTGCAAAGTTACTGTTTCGTTACCCATGTGCCCTGGCAATTTCTTACCTTTAGGAACTCGATTTGCTTGAATGGAACCCATCGAACCTGGTCCGCGGTGATAACGTGATCCGTGTGCCATAGGGCCCGTGGATTGGTTATGTCTTTTGATGTTACCTTGGAAACCTTTACCTTTGGAAGTACCCGTTACATCAACGAATTCGCCCTCTGTAAACAGATCTGCTTTCAGTTCTTGACCAACTTCATAGTCACCCAACTGAATGCCACGAATTTCTTTAACGTAGCGCTTAGGCGTTGCCCCTGCTTTTTTTGCATGGCCAAGCTCTGGTTTAATGATTCTGCTAGCTTTAACATCATCAAAACCGATTTGGATCGACTCATAACCGTCGTTGTCCACATCTTTCTTTTGCAGTACCACACATGGTCCCGCTTGAATGACAGTTACCGGAACTACATTACCCTCCGGAGTAAACAACTGTGTCATCCCAAGTTTTTTTCCTAAGATACCTTTCATCGTTGACACCTCATTTCCTTCCTAAACGTTCATTCTATAGTTGTTTTACAGTTTGATCTCGATGTCAACGCCAGACGGTAAGTCTAGACGCATCAGAGCATCAACTGTTTGTGGTGTTGGATTCACAATATCGATAAGACGCTTATGCGTACGCATTTCGAATTGCTCACGCGAATCCTTGTACTTGTGCACCGCACGAAGAATCGTGATGATTTGCTTCTCTGTCGGAAGCGGAATCGGACCGGATACACCTGCACCGGAACGCTTGGCAGTTTCCACGATTTTCTCAGCTGATTGATCAATGATTCTGTGATCATAAGCTTTCAAACGGATACGAATTTTTTGCTTTGCCATATAAGTCCCTCCTTCTATCGCCCAATTTAGTATCGGACATACTCCGCGAAAATTCTCCAACAGCCTTCCCCATGGCAAAGGGGCCAGGTGTGTCGGCAACCTTTCGCATCATCGCAACGTCACAGACCAACGTTTAATATTATATAAAATCCAAAAACAAAATGCAAGTTATTTTTTAGGCATTCGCATAAAAAAACACCCATCGCCTAAACGATGAGTGTTTCTTCTATATAAAGGGATTACTTTTGAATTGTAGCAACCGCGCCCGCACCAACAGTACGTCCGCCTTCACGAATCGCGAAGCGTGTTCCTTCTTCGATTGCGATTGGGTTGATCAGTTCAACTGTAACTGTGATGTTATCACCTGGCATAACCATCTCAGTACCTTCTGGAAGAGAGATGATACCTGTTACGTCAGTTGTACGGAAGTAGAACTGTGGACGGTAACCAGTGAAGAAAGGCTTATGACGGCCACCCTCTTCTTTAGTTAGAACGTAGATTTGAGCTGTGAAGTTCGTGTGTGGTTTAACTGAACCCGGTTTCGCAAGAACTTGTCCACGCTCGATATCTTTACGGTCAACACCACGAAGCAATGCTCCGATGTTGTCCCCAGCTTGAGCGGAATCAAGCAATTTACGGAACATCTCTACACCAGTTACGATGCATTTACGAGTTTCTTCAGCGATACCAACGATTTCAACTTCTTCTTGTACTTTAACAGTACCACGCTCAACACGACCAGTTGCAACTGTTCCACGACCAGTGATTGAGAATACATCCTCAACTGGCATAAGGAAAGGCTTGTCAGTTTGACGCTCAGGAGTTGGGATGTAAGTATCAACTTGTTCAAACAACTCGATGATTTTGTCAGCCCAAGGACCATCAGGGTTTTGAAGAGCTTCACGAGCTGCACCACGGATGATTGGAGTATCATCGCCTGGGAACTCATATTCGTTAAGAAGGTCGCGAACTTCCATCTCAACCAATTCAAGCAACTCTTCGTCTTCAACCATGTCACATTTGTTAAGGAATACCACGATGTATGGTACGCCTACTTGACGGGAAAGAAGAATGTGCTCACGCGTTTGTGGCATAGGGCCATCAGCTGCGGATACAACCAGGATAGCGCCGTCCATTTGAGCAGCACCAGTGATCATGTTTTTAACATAGTCAGCATGTCCTGGGCAGTCTACGTGTGCGTAGTGACGGTTAGGAGTTTCGTACTCAACGTGAGCTGTGGAGATTGTGATACCGCGCTCGCGCTCTTCTGGTGCTTTATCGATTTGGTCGAATGCTACTGCAGCTCCACCGTATCTTTTGGACAGTACTGTAGTGATAGCAGCTGTCAAAGTTGTTTTACCATGATCGACGTGACCGATAGTACCGATGTTAACATGCGGTTTATTACGTTCAAATTTAGCCTTTGCCATTTTAAACGATTCCTCCTTAGAGTGACTAATAGTTTTATATTAAGCGCCTTTGCCTTTTGCAATAATCTCTTCTGCAATGGACTTAGGTACTTCTTCATAATGTGAAAGTTCCATGGAGTATACACCACGGCCTTGTGTTCTCGAACGAAGTGTTGTGGAATATCCAAACATTTCGGACAAAGGTACCTTAGCACGGATGACTTGTGCTCCATGACGGCTATCCATACCTTCAATGCGTCCACGACGGGAGTTAAGGTCACCCATAACATCGCCCATGTACTCTTCTGGTACAGTAACTTCAACCTTCATGATTGGCTCAAGAAGAACCGGTTTACATTTTTCTTTCGCTGCTTTAAGTGCCATGGAACCCGCGATTTTGAACGCCATTTCATTGGAGTCAACATCATGGTATGATCCATCAACAACTGTAGCTTTGATATCCACGAGAGGGAATCCTGCGATTACACCATTCTTCATGGACTCTTCGATACCAGCTTGAATAGGTGCGATATACTCTCTAGGAATAGATCCGCCCACAACTTTGTTTTCGAAGATAAAGCCTACGCCAGCTTCTTGCGGTTCGAACTCAACCCAACAATGTCCGTATTGACCACGACCACCGGATTGACGAACGAATTTACCCTCAACTTTAGCAGCAGCACGGAAAGTTTCACGGTATGCTACTTGAGGTTTACCTACATTGGTTTCTACTTTGAATTCACGAAGCATACGGTCAACGAGGATTTCAAGGTGAAGCTCACCCATACCCGCGATAATCGTTTGTCCTGTTTCTTCATCTGTAGAAGCACGGAACGTAGGATCTTCTTCTGCAAGTTTTTGCAATGCGATACCCATTTTATCTTGGTCGGCTTTCGTCTTCGGCTCAACAGCAAGCTGGATAACCGGTTCAGGGAAGACCATTTTTTCAAGAATAACAGGGTTTTTCTCATCACAAAGTGTATCACCAGTTGTTGTATCTTTCAATCCAACAGCCGCGGCAATATCACCTGCGTATACGATGCTGATTTCTTGACGTGCGTTCGCATGCATTTGCAGGATACGACCAACACGCTCACGTTTACCTTTAGTCGCATTAACGACATAGGAACCGGAGTTCAAAGTACCAGAGTATACACGGAAGAAGGTAAGACGACCAACGAAAGGATCTGTCATGATTTTGAATGCAAGCGCTGAGAACGGTTGATCATCAGCAGACTTACGAACCACTTCAGTACCATCGTCAAGTACACCTTTAATATCAGGGACATCAAGAGGGGATGGCAGGTAGTTGATAACTGCATCCAACATCAATTGTACACCTTTGTTTCTGTAAGAAGACCCTACGATAACTGGGAAGATTTTCACTTCACAGACACCTTTACGCAGAGCTGCTTTGATTTCATCAACAGAAATTTCTTCGCCCTCGAGATATTTCATTGTAAGCTCTTCATCAAGCTCAGCAACTTTCTCGATCAATTCCAAACGAAGTTCTGCGACTTGATCTTTAAACTCAGCAGGGATTTCGACTTTCTCGATATCTTTGCCAAGATCATCTTTGTACATATACGCCACTTCGTCAACTAGATCGATGATGCCTTTGAAATCACTCTCAGCACCGATCGGAAGTTGAATAGCAACAGCATTTGCACCAAGTTTTTGACGCATGGATTCAACTACTTGCAGGAAGTCTGCACCGATGATATCCATTTTGTTTACGTAAGCAATACGAGGAACATTGTATTTATCAGCTTGTCTCCAAACTGTTTCCGATTGAGGCTCAACGCCCTCTTYCGCACTAAATACACCAACTGCTCCATCCAACACACGAAGGGAACGCTCTACCTCAACGGTAAAGTCAACGTGTCCCGGGGTATCGATGATATTGATGCGGTGACCTTCCCATTGCGCAGTTGTAGCGGCGGAAGTAATCGTGATTCCGCGCTCTTGCTCTTGCTCCATCCAGTCCATCGTAGCTGCACCTTCGTGCACCTCTCCGATTTTGTGAACTTTACCAGTGTAGTACAGAATGCGCTCTGTTGTTGTCGTTTTACCAGCATCGATATGAGCCATGATCCCGATATTACGTGTGTTTTTTAAGGAGAACTCTCTAGCCATAGGTCGTTATGTCTCCTTTCTGTTATTAATTTTCTTATTCTACCAACGATAATGAGCGAATGCTTTGTTTGCTTCAGCCATTTTGTGCGTATCYTCACGTTTCTTAACGGAAGAACCTGTGCTGTTGCTAGCATCGATAATTTCGTAAGCTAATCTTTCTTCCATCGTCTTCTCACCGCGTAGGCGGGAGTAGTTTACCAACCAACGCAAACCTAATGTCGAACGACGGTCAGGTCTTACTTCGATAGGCACTTGATAGTTTGCTCCACCAACACGGCGAGCTTTAACTTCTAGTACTGGCATGATGTTTTTGATAGCTGTTTCAAACACTTCCATCGGCTCTTTACCTGTACGATCTTTCACGAGGTTAAAAGCGTTGTAAAGAATAGTTTGTGCTACCCCTCTTTTTCCATCAACCATAATACGATTGATAAGACGAGTAACGAGTTTGCTATTATAAATTGGATCTGGCAATACGTCTCTGCGAGTAACTGGACCTTTACGAGGCATAGTTATCCCCCTTTCTTATAAGAATCATCCCTGATTATTATTTCTTATTTTTTAACTTTCGGACGTTTAGTACCGTATTTGGAACGGGATTGCTTACGGTTGTTAACACCGGAAGTATCCAGCGCGCCACGCACGATGTGATAACGTACCCCTGGAAGATCTTTAATTCTACCTCCACGGATCAATACAACGCTGTGCTCTTGCAGGTTGTGACCGATACCTGGAATGTATGCTGTCACCTCTACACGGTTCGTTAAACGAACACGAGCATATTTACGAAGTGCGGAGTTAGGCTTCTTAGGAGTCATAGTACCTACACGCGTGCAGACACCACGTTTTTGAGGTGCACTCAAATCCGTTGCTTCTCTTTTCAAAGCGTTAAAACCTTTTTGCAAAGCTGGTGATTTAGACTTATCCACCTTCGCTTGACGACCTTTACGTACTAGTTGGTTAATTGTTGGCATATCGCCACCTCCTCCCTACATTCCTTCAACAGCCTTATCTTGCTCGACCGTCTTAGTGACTTTCTTCGTCCCAACACTTATATTCTTCGCCTGTTTGACTTTATCATAAGACATAAGGCACCCCCTCCAGAGAAAGGAAAGAATATCAACTTAGGCACACTACGATATATTAGCATTTTGGTGTTCCAGTGTCAAGGAAGAACTTCTTATCTTTTGACATAATCATAGATTCGCTTAAAAAAAGCAAGAGGGACAGCACATGTGGCCATCCCTCTCAGATAAATAGTCGTTATTCAACGGCTACTGTTTCTTTTTCGAGATCCTCATCTTGCACGAGCACTTCGTTAGGATCCGTAATACGGATGTTCCGGTAACGAGGCATACCTGTTCCTGCAGGAATGAGTTTACCGATAATTACGTTCTCTTTCAGACCAAGCAATTGGTCGACCTTACCTTTGATAGCTGCATCCGTCAAGACACGTGTTGTTTCTTGGAAGGACGCCGCAGACAAGAAGGAATCAGTCTCTAGAGACGCTTTGGTGATACCGAGCAAGATAGGTCTTGCAACGGCTGGCTCATTGCCGGCAAACAAGGCTACTTTATTAGCTGCTTCATATTCATGAATGTCTACGAAGGAACCTGGAAGTAGTGTTGTATCTCCAGCATCAACGATACGGATTTTCCGCAACATTTGACGAACCATAACTTCAATATGCTTATCGTTAATTTCTACCCCTTGGTTACGGTAAACACGTTGAACCTCTTGCAGAATGTAGTTCTGCACGCCGCGAATACCTTTGATACGAAGCATTTCTTTCGGATCGATAGATCCGTCTGTAAGCTCATCTCCGGCTTCAACTTGTTGGTTCAGGGATACACGTACACGGGAACCGTAAGGAACTGCGTAGACCTTAGATTCTGCTTCACCTTGGACTTCGATTTCACGACGATCTTTGGCCTCGCGGATTTCTTTGACGACACCGTCGATCTCAGAAATGATCGCTTGCCCTTTCGGATTCCGAGCTTCGAAAAGCTCTTGAATACGCGGCAAACCTTGCGTAATATCGTCTCCGGCAACACCACCGGTATGGAACGTACGCATCGTCAACTGTGTTCCTGGCTCACCGATGGATTGAGCGGCAATAATACCTACAGCCTCTCCAATCTCAACGAATTGGCCAGTTGCCAAGTTACGACCATAACATTTCTTACATACACCATGATCCGTGCGGCAGCTTAGTACTGAACGAATTTGCAGTTTTTCGATGCCTGCTTCAATAATCGCGTCTGCAATTCCGGATTCGATGAGTTCATTGCGTTGAACAATGACTTCACCTGTTTTTGGATGACGAAGTGTTTCATAAGCATAACGTCCTTCAATACGGTCATAGAGATCTTCAATAACCTCTTTACCATCTTGAATTTTGCTTACCATGAACCCTTTATCTGTTCCACAATCATCTTCACGAACGATAACATCCTGTGCTACGTCAACGAGACGACGAGTCAAGTAACCCGAATCCGCTGTACGAAGAGCTGTATCGGCAAGACCTTTACGCGCTCCGTGCGTAGAAATAAAGTATTCCAAGATTGTCAGACCTTCACGGAAGTTCGATTTAATTGGCAACTCCATAATTTTACCGGATGGATTCGCCATCAAACCACGCATACCGCCAAGCTGTGTAATCTGAGATTTATTACCCCGTGCTTTGGATTCAACCATCATGCTAATGGAGTTGTACTTATCAAGGGATTTCATCAGAATATCTGTGATTTCGTCCTTCGCTTTACTCCAGATCGCAATAACGCGGTCATAACGCTCTTCATCCGTAATCAAACCACGACGGTATTGGTTCGTAACTACGCGTACTTTCTCTTCACATTCTTTAAGAATGGCTACTTTTTCAGTAGGAACGACAACGTCAGAAACGGCTACAGTAATACCTGCTTTGGTAGAGTACGTGAATCCAAGCTCTTTAATTTTATCAAGAATCATGGATGTTTGCGTTGTGTGATACTTACGGAAACACTCAGCAATAATCGATCCAAGATACTCTTTACCTACCGCTTTGTTCTCATCACGTTCCAACATGATAGCTCTTAGATCTGCACCTTTTTCAAATACAAAATGCGCATCTGGAATACCGTTCAGCAGGTTCGTTTTGGTCGGCTCATTAATGAATGGGAAATCAGCAGGATAAATTTCGTTCATAATGATTTTACCAATTGTTGTGATTAACATTGCGTTTTGTTGTTTTTCAGTAAAACTTGTTTTATTCAAAGCTCTAGCAGGGATAGCAACACGAGCGTGAAGTGCCATTTTGCCCGATTGGTAGGAAGAAACTGCTTCGTGAACAGTTCTAATAATAGAACCTGCACCTTTAGCAAATTTATTATCCGTTGTTAAGTAGAAACTTCCCAGAACCATATCCTGTGAAGGTGTAACAACCGGCTTACCGTCTTTCGGATTCAAAATGTTACCTGATGCCAGCATCAATAACCGAGCTTCAGCTTGTGCTTCTGAGGACAATGGTACGTGAACGGCCATTTGGTCACCGTCGAAGTCAGCGTTGTAAGCTGTACATACGAGCGGATGAAGTTTAATAGCGCGACCTTCAACCAGAATCGGTTCAAAAGCCTGAATACCTAATCTATGCAACGTAGGGGCACGGTTCAGCAGAACCGGGTGCTCCTTAATAACTTCTTCTAGAACATCCCATACATCAGGACTTACGCGCTCAACTTTACGTTTCGCACTCTTGATGTTGTGAGCCAAACCTTTATTCACAAGCTCCTTCATAACGAAAGGCTTGAACAATTCAAGCGCCATTTCCTTCGGAAGACCACATTGGTACATCTTCAGGTTAGGACCTACTACGATAACGGAACGACCAGAGTAGTCAACACGCTTACCAAGCAAGTTCTGACGGAAACGTCCTTGTTTACCTTTCAGCATGTGGCTGAGGGATTTCAATGGACGGTTACCAGGACCTGTTACAGGACGGCCGCGGCGACCGTTGTCGATAAGAGCATCTACTGCTTCTTGCAGCATACGCTTCTCATTTTGAACGATGATGTCCGGTGCCCCTAGGTCAAGCAATCTTTTGAGACGGTTGTTACGGTTGATAACTCGACGATAGAGGTCATTCAAGTCGGAAGTCGCGAAGCGTCCACCGTCAAGCTGTACCATCGGACGAAGCTCCGGCGGGATGACAGGAAGTACATCCAGAATCATCCAACCTGGAAGGTTCTTCGAGTTACGGAAAGCTTCCATAACTTCCAAACGCTTGATCGCACGATTACGACGTTGACCTTGCGCTGTTTTCAATTCTTCTTTGAGGGTATCCACTTCACGTTCGATATCGATATCGATCAGAAGCTTTTTAACAGCTTCAGCACCCATACCGGCTTGGAACGCATAGCCATACTTCTCGCGGTAGCTGCGGTATTCTTTCTCAGAAAGCAGCTGCTTTYTCTCCAAAGGTGTATCCCCTGGATCAGTTACCACGTAGGAAGCGAAGTAGATGATTTCTTCCAAAGATCTTGGAGACATATCTAACGCAAGGCCCATGCGGCTTGGGATGCCTTTAAAGTACCAGATATGGGATACAGGAGCAGCAAGCTCAATGTGCCCCATACGCTCACGACGTACTTTTTGGCGGGTTACTTCAACACCACAGCGGTCACAAACAACGCCCTTGTATCGGACGCGTTTGTATTTACCACAATGACATTCCCAATCTTTGGTTGGCCCGAAGATCTTTTCGCAGAAAAGACCTTCTTTCTCAGGCTTTAAAGTTCTGTAGTTAATGGTTTCCGGCTTCTTTACTTCCCCACGGGACCAAGAGCGAATTTTATCGGGTGATGCCAAACCGATTTTCATAAACTCGAAGTTGTTAACGTCCATCAAGGAGCAACCCTCCTTTAAGAATTTAAACCCACTATGCAGTGAATCGATCTCGTTCTATTGTGGCGTTCTTTATTCGTTGACTCCTAATTCAGAGCCCTCTAAATTTAGGTTTAATTTATCGCTAGTGACTTCGTCGTCATCATCGGCTTCTCGCATTTCGATCTCTTCTTCGTCGCCAGAAAGGATTTTGACATCCATACCTAAGCTTTGAAGCTCTTTGATCAAAACTTTGAATGACTCCGGAACACCTGGTTCTGGTACATTCTCGCCTTTAACGATGGACTCGTATGTTTTCACACGTCCTACGACGTCATCGGACTTAACAGTAAGAATTTCTTGCAGTGTATAGGCAGCACCGTAAGCCTCAAGCGCCCATACCTCCATCTCCCCGAAACGTTGTCCACCAAACTGCGCTTTACCACCCAGCGGCTGCTGAGTAACAAGGGAGTAAGGTCCTGTGGAACGGGCATGGATCTTATCATCAACCATGTGTGCCAATTTGATCATGTACATGACGCCAACTGTAACTTCGCGTTCGAACGATTCCCCTGTACGACCATCGTACAGAATCGTTTTGCCGCTACGCTGCATGCCTGCTTCTTCCATTGCATCAAATACGTCATACTCACGCGCTCCATCGAATACAGGCGTAGCTGCGTGGATACCAAGGTACTTGGAAGCCATACCTAAGTGAACTTCAAGCACTTGACCGATGTTCATCCGTGAAGGAACCCCTAGTGGGTTCAGTACAACTTCAACTGGCGTACCATCCGGAAGGAAAGGCATATCTTCTTCAGGGAGAATTCGTGCTACTACCCCTTTGTTACCATGACGTCCCGCCATTTTGTCGCCTTCGGAAATTTTCCGTTTTTGCGCAATATAGACACGTACGAGTTGGTTAACACCTGGAGGCAGCTCATCGCCGTTCTCACGAGTAAATACTTTAACATCAACAACAATACCATCTGTACCATGCGGTACGCGAAGGGATGTATCACGAACTTCACGAGCTTTCTCTCCGAAGATAGCGTGTAGCAATCTTTCTTCCGCTGTAAGTTCAGTCACACCTTTTGGTGTTACTTTACCAACAAGGATATCGCCAGCGCCGATCTCAGCACCGACACGGATGATTCCGCGCTCGTCAAGATTTTTCAATGCGTCTTCCCCAACGTTCGGGATGTCACGCGTAATTTC